>JALTKC010000264.1 GCA_027076245.1 Gammaproteobacteria bacterium | reverse complement strand
AAACCCAACTCCGTAAAATCCCACTAAAACCTAAAACCTAAAACCTAAAACCTAAAACCTACCCCCCATTTCATTCTAGCAGTTTATTCAGGAAAGTCTTTAAAATAGTGTAGAATTAGGCCATGATATTTTGTCTATTTTCAGGAACAGGTGGTATTAATGACTGAACGTATGTTCAGAATAATTTTAGGGGCTGGTTTGCTGATGCTGTTATATCTCAGTGCCCTGAATAACAATAATGAATTAATAAAGATATATATAGGAATATTATTGTTTGAAGGCATTACTAACTGGCGGATCCCTATAATCGTCTCAAAATTAAGAAAACAGACCGTCACTTCTACTCTGCCTGAACTGAATACTCTGCACCCCATTCATGCCCGTTACCGGATTAACTTTGAGGCTGAACGTGCTATACGGCTGGCTCTGGCACTGGTGCTCATGCTGCCACTTATACTGCCGTTTGAGATATTATGGATTATTCCCTGGTTTACTGCCAGTATGCTGCTGCTGGCCGGTATGAGTAATATCTGTCCTATGGGGTTGCTGTTTCACTGGCTGGGATTTAAGTAATGGCTGACAACAGACCTGAATATATTCAGCAATCCGTATTAACCGACGACTGGACTCGTAACTGGCAGGACAGTATTGCGGTCAAAATTACTGCGGTGGTTATGTGGGTGATTATTCCTTTCGGTTTTTTTATTGCCCTGTTGTTTATTAATAATATTGAACAGGATATTCGGGTTTCCATAGAAGATGATGCTGAAATCATTCTTAACAGTGCCCGTATTCTGCTGTCAGAGAATAATTCCATTTATTCTCCCAGGGTAAAAAATAAATTAAAGGAGAAACTCAATAAATCTATTTACTGTAAAATAGAATTACAGACACAGGCCTATGAGCCTATTGTTATTCATGCTGACCGCTGTCAAAAGCCGCAAAAAACTATTGATAAAAAGTATTATTTCGGCACTTATGTCAATCGGAAATCGCAAGAACTGTCTCTTTTGTTATCACGCCGGCCGGTCAGTGAAATGATGCAGATATACCGTGCTAATATTACCTTAATCATGCTTTTTATTGTCATGATTCTGGGATTTATTCTGACCTGGGTATTACGCTTGCTGGTGCTCAGGCCGTTATTGAAAATGGTGGATGCTACCCGTTTTATATCGGAAGGACAGCATGATATACGTCTGGATATTGCACAGCAGGATGAGTTCGGGCACCTGGCGCGGTTTTTAAACAAATTGCTGGATCAACTGTTTGAACAACAGAAAAACCTGAAGCAGGCCAATTACGAATTAATGAAAGAAGTGGCTGAAAGAAGCCGCATTGACCAGGAGCTGCGTTCAAACCAGGAGCATTTGGAAAAGCTGATAGACGATCGTACCGCTGATCTGGAAATTGCCCGGGATGAGGCATTGAAGGCCAATCAGGCCAAAACCCTGTTTCTGGCCAATATGTCACATGAAATCAGAACACCGCTGAATGCTATTCTGGGGTATGCCCAACTGCTTAATCGCGACAGCGAACTGACTGAAAAACAGCACAAATCGCTGCGTATTATTGAGCAGAGCGGTAATCATTTACTTGGGGTACTGAATGATATTCTGGATATCTCTAAAATTGAAGCCGGGAAAATGGAATTGCATAAGAGTAATTTTAACCTGTACCAGCTGCTGACCGGTATCGCTCAGATATTTCAGGAACAATGTACAGAAAAAGGGCTGAAATGGTATGAAGAATTCAGCCTAAGCAGTACCCAGACCGTTTACAGTGATGCACAGAAACTACGACAGATATTAATAAATCTGGTGGGTAATGCCATCAAGTTTACAGAGCAGGGTAGTATCAGTCTGACCGTTAAAAAAATTGATAATGAGCAATATTATTTTGAGGTATCCGATACCGGTCAGGGGATAGATAAAGATAATATAGAAGCTATATTCAGCGGCTTTCATCAGGAACCCCAGGGCGCCGACAAAGGAGGGACCGGCCTGGGGCTTGCCATTACCCGTAGTCAGTTAAAATTACTGGGTTCAGAAATTAAAGTTGAGTCTGAAACGGGCAAAGGCAGTATATTCTCCTTTACCCTGTATCTGGAAAATGTCCGGGACGGGATAGAAATTGTACATGATAATATAACAGAAGTTATCCGCCTGTCTTCTTCAGATAAAGTTAAGGTGCTGGTGGTCGATGACAGTGAGTTAAGCCGTAACCTTCTGGTAGATATGCTGGAGGATGTTAATGCCCGGGTCAGATCGGCAGCGAATGGTCTGGAAGCACTTCATCTTATAGAACAGGCTGATGTAGAAGATAAACCGGATATCATTTTTATGGATATCCGCATGCCGGTTATGAATGGTATTGATGCCGTTAGGAAAATAAAGCAGAGTTATGGTGATCAGATAGTCTGTGTCGCGGTAACATCAACGATCATTGATCAGGGGGATAATGAATATTATCAGGCGGGATTTGACGACTTTATTGGCAAGCCTTATCGTTTTGAAGCCGTATTTGAATGCATGAAAAAACACCTGCAGATAGATTTTGAAAATAAAGCACCGCTATTAAATGAAAATATCGAAACATCCGATATTGATTTCAGTCAGTGTCAGATAGATAAAAGTTTATATGATAAGCTGTTACAGGCGGCCATTGATTATAATCCGCCACTATTAAGCTCTCTTATTTTGCAGTTATCAACATTGGGTGATGAAGAAAAAAAGCTGGCTAAAAAGCTTAACCATTTGTTGTCGCAATACGATATCCATAGTCTGGTAAACCTGATTAAATGCATTAAACCGGTTGCCAGGCTTTCTAAACGAGAAGACAGCAGTCATGATTGATATAGGTGTTAATCTGACCAGCAGCCGGTTTGCATCCGATCGGCAGGACGTAATTGAGCAGGCTGTAGCCGCCGGTGTACATAGCATGATCGTTACGGGCACCTCAGTCAGTGTCAGTGAAGAAGCCCTACAGCTGTGTAGTGAATATCCGCAACACCTGTATTGTACCGCTGGTATTCATCCTCATGATGCCAGTAGTTTTAATGACAATAGCATTGCCAGGCTTACAGACTTGCTGAAACAGGAAAAAGTGCTTGCGGTGGGGGAATGCGGACTGGACTTTAACCGTAATTTTTCCACTCCTGCGGAGCAGCTCTCCTGTTTTGAAAGGCAGCTTGAACTGGCTGTAGAATTAAACATGCCGGTATTCCTGCATCAGCGTGATGTCCATAAAGAGTTTCTGAGACTGATTAAAAAATACCGCAACGGTCTGGTGGACGCCGTATCTCACTGTTTTACCGGCAATCGGGCAGAAATGGAAAGTTATCTGGAACAGGATCTGTATATCGGTATTACTGGCTGGGTCTGTGATCAGCGGCGGGGTCAGGACTTACAGGAGGCGGTTAAATATCTGCCTTTGCAGCGGCTAATGGTGGAAACCGATGCCCCGTACCTGTTCCCCGGCGATCTGGTTTTACCTGAAGATGAGCAGTTAAGCAAAAAGCAGCGTAAAAGCCGGAAACGCAATGAACCCAGGTACCTGCCGCATATTATAAAACGGCTGGCCGATTTTATGGGTCAGGATGAGGCGCGGATCAGAGAGTGTAGTACGCAGAATGCACAACGATTTTTCAGGCTTTAACTGATTAAGTAAGCCTGGGAGTGCGGGCATCCTGCCCGCATTGAATAAGTTATTGATGTGAACCGGGCTTAAAATAACCCATGGTCAATAAAGCCATCGACCACCAGAATCAGCAGTATCAGACCAATACCCAGCAGAGTAAAGCCCAGAATATGGGAGATAATATTCCATTGCTTTGAAGGACCCTTAACAATCAGCTTATCCAGCTCACCAGTCGCTTTCAGACGTTCATATTCTTCAGGACGTTCTTCTTTCAGCTCTTCCAGATCCCAGACACCGGTAAACATCACCGTATCCAGAGGGAATTTAGCGGGTCTGAAATGGTTATTAAAGAAGTGCACCACAAACAGAGTCAGTACGGCCAGGAAAGCTTCCAGACCATGAGCAATGGTGGCCACATTAAAGATCCAGCCGGGGATATACTGGCCGATATCTTCTGCAAACCATAACAGAATACCGGATGTACCAATTACAAAGGCACCCCAGTAAACGGCCCAGTAGTCAAATTTTTCCCAGTAGGTCCAGCGGTCAAAACGGGGCTGTGGGCCTTTGCCGAAATACCAGCGGAACTGGCCTTTCATATCTTCCCAGTCTTTCTTGCGCGGCAACAGGGAGTTTGGGCCAAACCAGTCAAATTTTTCTTTACTGGTCAGGATTTTGTACAGTACTACAGCGGCATGACCAAAGATGGCCAGCATAAAGATCAGACCGGCCCAGTGATGGAGGTCGTTAAGTGTACCCATACCACCCAGCAGAGGAACTAGGGTCATGGCCCAGTGGGTATTAGGATACATAACTACCATACCGGTAAAGACCAGAAACATCAGGGACAGAGCCAGCATCCAGTGGTTAATACGCCAGTACCAGGGGAAGCGCTGGAAGTAGATCCCGCTGCGCTTTTTCTCCGGTTTAATGCGGATTGGATAACTGCGTGAGTCACTGCGCTGATAAATGACCGGACGCTCTTTTTTCTCACGCCAGAACCATAATACGGAATGCAGATAGAAAAACAGCAGTACCAGAATAATTAGAAAACCCATGCCTTTGGCAATAATCCATAATTCAGGGTATTTTTCAAAATTGTGAGTGGTACCATGCGGGTGGTATTTGGCAAAATTCTCATTAGCTTTTTTGTGGCATTCCTGACAGGTTTTAACCTTATTGGCAGGGTTGACCGGCGAACGGGGATCATCCACATGAGTAATGGTATGACCTTCATGACAGTCCACACAGCGGGGAGCATGTTTATCACCATGCCAGGCCAGCTGACCGTGCGGGCTGGACATATAGCCATCCAGCTCATCAATATGGCATTCACCACAGCCTTCAGTAATCACACGGTGGGCCGGAAGTTTGCTTATGTCAGATATCTGGTGGGCCGAATGACAGTCTGCACAGGTTGCGGAATCGCCCTTCCAGGGGGTTTTTAAAGCCGCTCCATGCATGGACTGACGATATTCCTCAAGTGCTTTTTCATGACAGGAGCCGCACAGTTCTGGTGACTTCAGGCGATAGACACTGGAACGCTTGTCATCGGAAGGATAGACATAATGTGCGGTATGGCAGGTAGAACAGGTGGCGTTATTTTTTACGCTTTTGTCATTATGAGCGGATAATTTATAATCCTGAGTATAAACCACAATACGTCTGGGCGGTGAACCGCCAAACAGGGAGTTTCTGCGTTTTGCTGCCAGCGAGCCTTCATCGCTGAGTTTTTCATGGCAGCTGATACAGTCCACGGAAGCCAGACCATCCTTACGATGGGGAACTTCTTCAATATCATTATGGCAGTCGGTACATTGCAGTTGTCCATGGACACTGCCCTTAAAAAAATCATAGTCGGTGTACAGTTCCTGTTTGCCCAGTTCACCATGTTCTCCAAGAGGTACACTGAAGCCTTTTTCATTATGACATTCGGTACATTCAGAATCCGGAAATGGTTTTGCCTGGGTGATGCTGATACTGGCCAGAATTGCAATCAGACTGACAATTGCGGGAAAAAATTTTGATATTCGCATGATATTTGTTTACTACTACTGTAACTAATAATTAAAAGAGCGATTTAAAAAGAGCTTATTGAAAGACCCCTCAGGATATTTTAATAAGCTCTTCCCTGCAGGAATTACAGGGAAGAGTGATTACTCCGATAGAAGGGAGTTATGGTTTATTTAGCTTTAGCCTCTGCCTTTTTACCGTCAGGGTTGCTTTTGCTGATTTTAAAACCATGGTTGTCGTCATCAATAGGACGCCAGAACTTGGGTGGCTTTTTACCCAGGAACCAGCGATGCAGTGGCGACTCAAGGGTTTCGTTGAGCAGTTTTTCAACTTCATCGGCACCCTTGGTATTACCTTCTTCACGTGCTTCCTTAATACGGTCTTTAATGGATGGAACAATCTCATGATAGAAACGTTCTGCCATTACAAACATACCTTCCCAGTGTGCATAGTCAGGTGCAAACATGGCCGCACCATGACGGGCACGACGACCTTCGTGATGCCATAACAGGAACCATTTCCATTCCAGTTCTTCATTGAACTTGGTCTTGTCCAGCAGGCCGGTTTGCAGCATTTTCTGGATCAGGTTGCGGGTTGGAATAGCAAACTTGTTGTTATAGTTTTCAACAAAAGCATCCAGTTGCTGGAAGTGGTTATCCACAGTGCTGGTGGCATGACAGTTCTGACAGACATTCTTCATATCCTTACGACGTTCTAGCCATGGCTTGACCTTTTTACCTTCCTTAATGGCTTTAGCATCAATCTTGGTAGAGATAGGGGCTCTCAGGTTCCAGGAGATACGGGCGCCGATATCATGAGTGACGGGCAAGTCTGGTGTAGCTGACATATGGCAAGTAGCACAGGTTGGCGCTGCAGTATAGTCTTCACCAACAACCCACTTATCAGAATCCATATTCATTTTATCTTCATGGGCACGGAAAGCGACACCATGAGCGGATTCTTCATAGATTTCTTTTTGTGGGTGGTCAGGACCTAGGTGACAACGACCGCAGTTGTCTGGGTGACGTGCCTGCTCAGAATCAAAGTTATGACGCAGGTGACAGGCAGAGCAGGAACCCTTGGAACCGTCAGGGTTAATACGGCCAACACCAGTATTAGGCCAGCTGGAAGGATCCAGAGTACCGTCTGAATTAACACGTACAATGGTACCATGACAACCGCCGCAACCAATAGTGGTTACAGGAGATGTACCGTTCAGAGTCGGGCTGCCTTCAACGACTTCAGCCAGAACATTATCCAGAGAACCGAGGATATTACCGGCAGAAGCATGATGGCTGGCGTCAAATTCTTTCACAACCTGCTTGTGACATTCGCCGCAATCCTTGGGAGATACCAGAGGAGAGATAACGAAGTCCTTATGCATAATGGCATCTTTATCCGACTTATCGGCCTTATGACATTCATAACAGCCGACATTGGCACCAAAGTGCTTGGAATTACCCCATTGGCCATAAATAGCCGGAGTCTTTTCCTTGTGACAGGATGCACAGGTTTTACTTTCATTACTCAGGCGCTTCAGACCCTTGTTCATTTTAAAAGTATCTTCTTCTTTTGGGGCAGTGCCGGTGGCGCTGCTTTCAGCAGCCAGGGCATGCAGGGGGATGGACAATGCAAATAGCAAAAAGGATGCGCCCAGAGCAACCTTTCTTATTGTCCGCAGGGCGTTTATTTTCATTTAAAAAATACCTCATGTTTGTGGTAAGGGGGTTAAACCAGTAAGTTTATCCAGAGGTAAGCAATAATCATGCCATAAGGTTTGTGATTTTAAATAGGAAAATAAACTATTGATTGTGAACTTTATCCAGGAAAGATGGTCAAAAATTGTTCGACCTATATTAGTCATTTATGAACTACTACGGTGCAAAGTGAAAATAAATGCCCCATAAAAATTCTGGATATAAATACTAGGTTATTATTTTTAAAGGTGTTTTTAGTCGTATTTAAAATGGGACACTTGAACAGAATTTAACCATTTTTCCACTGCCAGGGTGAGTAAAACTTAATTGGGTGGCGTGCAACAGGAGTCTGTCGGCCATATTCAGTGCCTGAGCATGAGCATAAAGCGGATCGCCCAGAATGGGGTGTCCCAGGTTTTGCAGGTGCACTCTTAACTGATGAGAACGGCCGGTTACCGGTTTTAATAAAATCCGGCTGCGATCGGATAGTCGTTCCAGACATTGCCAGAAAGTCTGCGAGGCTTTTCCCTGCACAGGATCCACGATCTGACGGGGCCGGTTTTCCCAGTCACAGCGTAACGGCAGATTAATTTCGCCCTGATCATGTTCGGGATGCCCATAAACCACTGCAACGTATTCCTTGTTTACTTCCCGTTCCTGAAACTGCCGGCTTAACTGCCGGTGAATATCTTTGTTCAGAGCCAGTACAGTCAGACCGGAGGTTTCCCAGTCAAGCCGGTGCACAGTCAGAATGGAAGGAAACTTGACGGATAGACGGCTAATCAGGCAATCCTGCTTATCCTCACCCCGTCCGGGAACCGAAAGCAGCAGGGTTGGTTTATTAACAACCACAAGATAGTTATCAGCATAAATAATTTCTATCTCATTAAAACTTTCAGTATTAGACATGGCTGGTTACTATATTCATGTTATATCTTCTCCCTGTGGGCTTAGGCTTCTGTATCATTCTCTATCCCTCTGGGAGAGAGCCAGGATGAGGGGATCAGGGTAGGGCTTCAGCCTGGAGGGAAAATTAAAGCCCGATTTCAGGCGGGTACTGCTGTAATTGATCAAGGATGGGCATCACCTTATCATTATCCGCATACTGTTCTTTCAATTCTTTAAGTTCCTGAAGATATTGATCCAGTTTGATTGAAGCACTGCCTTCAGGATTGGTTATACGCCAGATACGATATTCATCCCAGCGTTGTAATTCATTTAACAGTAAACTGTCCGGGTAATTGCGACAGCGATAGCGAAAAAACATTTCATCCAGACGGGGATCATCAAAGTTAAACTGCAGACTGTCCAGTTCTTCAATACGGCTTTCTCTGATCTGTTGCATGCGGGCCTGATCCGCCGGAGAGAAAAAACCGCCGGAATACAATTGTAAGTCCGGATCATCTGGAGTATCCGTATATTCAGTCTGAAAAGCACTTTGTATTCGTTCAGACAGGCTTTGATCGCTGAGCAGAGTCTCCAGATTTTTTTTACATAATGACAAATCGATCTGCCATTGCTTAATGATTTCCGGGGTCAGGGTGTTCAGAGGCACTACCACAGGGCATTTATTCATATGAATGGTTTTCAGCGGTAATCGTTGTTCTTCTTCAGCCAGTTCCTCTTTAGCGGTAAAGGTAAAATATTTAATCTGATCTGCGTCCATTTTAAGCATTGCTTCAGGATTATGATGCAGCTCATAAACAATAACGGCATTTTTGTTACGTCGATCAACGGCTACCGGGATCACAATACCCATATGACCCTTTTGTGCCGGATACATACCGCTGATATGGATCAGTGGTGTCTGCTTATAACGGTCAAAGAGTTCCTGAACCCGGTATTTAAATCGATGCTCATAAACATACTGATACAGCCTGGGCTGATGTTTTTTAACCAGTTTAGCCACTTCAATAGTGGCTATAACATCAGATAGCGCATCGTGGGCGGACTGATGACTGATGTGATTGGCTTCGGTGAGTTTTTCCAGTCGAAAACTGGTCTGACCGTCCTCACGTTCAGGCCAGATAATGCCTTCAGGACGCAGGGCATGAGTGACTCTGAGGAGATCAATAATATCCCAGCGTGAATTACCGTTTTGCCATTCCCGGGCATAGGGATCGTAAAAATTACGATACAAAGTATTGCGGGTAAATTCATCATCAAAACGGATATTATTATATCCGGCAGTACAGGTACCGGGTTGTGCCATCTCCTGTTCAATGGCGCGGATAAAGTCAGCTTCAATCTGTCCCTGTTGACGGGCTATCTGTGGAGTAATACCTGTGACAAGGCAGGCCTGAGGATTGGGCAGAAAATCATTAGCGGGCCGGCTGTATATCACCAGCGGTTCACCAATTATATTCAGTTCTTCGTCTGTGCGTATTCCGGCAAACTGAGCAGGACGATCTCTTTGCGGATCGGTTCCAAAAGTTTCATAATCGTGCCAGTATAATGTTCCGGCTGAAGTGGCGGGTGCAGACATGGTTATTTTTTGTCGGCCTGTTCTTGTTCAGCCAGCGCCGCAGCCCAGGGATCGTCTTCTTCTGTATCGGCAGCCGGTGCTTCACTGGAAGCTTCAGTTGCCGCCTGTTCGGCCAGTGCGGCGGCCCATGGATCATCTTCATCGGTTGTTCCTGCCGGACTGTCCGAATCTGCCTGAGCTTCTGCATCAGCCTGTTCAGCCAGTGCGGCAGCCCAGGGATCGTCTTCGTCTGTGGGTTCCGGTTCAGCTTTAACTTCAGCAGGCGGTTCGGACGGAGTTTCGGCATTAGCCTGTTCAGCCAGAGCATCCGCCCAGGGATCCGCTTCTTCATTTACAGTTGGTATTTCTTCCTCCAGGACAGGCTCAGAAGCCGGGGACTCAGCTTCTGCTTCAGACTGTTCAGAAAGAGCTTCAGCCCATGGATCGTCGTCTTCAGTCGGCTCCGGCTCCGCTTCATTTTCATGAGTGGTGTCGGCTGCCGGCTCCTGGCTAACCAGGGCTTCTGCTTTATCCAGATCCGTATCCAGTTCATCACCAATTTCCAGATTAACCGCAGGACTGTCATCCAGGGTTGCATCTTTATCTGCCAGGTCAATGGACCATGGACTATCTACCTGGTCATGTGTATCATCCGGTGACGGTGTCATGGCGGACGGATCCTGGCTCTGACCCAGTCGGTTATCGCGCAGGTAAATTATGGCATCCAGAATTTTCTGGGCATTGGTCTCCACTTCCTGTCCGGTTTTTTTACCGTGCTCTGTCATAAGTGAGGTCACTGTCTCCAGTGCTTCGAACAGATGTTCATTGAGTTCAGTATTTTTAAGACGCAGTTCAGACAGTTCCTTAAGATGGGCTTCATTTAATTCGGCCTGTTCCCGGGCCATAATGGTGGCGTTAGCATTTTCTTCGGCGGCAGAAACATCATCAACCGCTTCAGGTGCTGCGGCCTGTGCAGAGCCAGATACTTTTAGAAAGGTGTTATTCACTTCGGCCACGGTTTCAGAATATTCCAGCAGACGATATGTATCATGTTTCAGATACAGGGTCACAAATTCCTTAATCAGGCCTTTTTCCTCGTCATAGAGTTTTTCTGCCTGGGCATCGGCATCCCCGGAAAAGCCGATTCTGGACAGAGTGTTTTTTATGGCGGTAATACGCTCTTCCTTGCTTTTTACATAAGCTCTGACCAGTTCATTAGCGGCTTTAACATCCTTGCGTTTGGCTTTGCTGCTGAAAATAAATACCATCAGCAAAATCAGCAGCAGAACAATACTGGCTTCAGCGGTCAGAATAAACAGTTTAGGTATCATTGCTTCCATTACTCAAGCTCCTCCATAAGTTCTTCATAAGCCAGTTCTCGTTTAAGTTTCCACTTTCGCCAGGCCAGCCAGCCGATGATGCCAACAATTAAGTTAACAATCACCGCAATAATAATACCCATCATCCAGCCGGAATCTTCTTCAGGAGGCTCAGGTTCAGCGGTTTCTGCAATTTTTTCAGGTGCTTTTTCGGCCTGGGGCTTTTGCGCTTCCGGCTCCAGTAGTAAATTATCAAATTTAGGCAGGGTAAGCTGAATAGGGCGTGAAGTATAGTTTACCGGGCGACCGCTACGGGTGCGGGTCAGCATGTGGATAACTATCTGGTAGTCCTTGTCCGGATCCAGTGTGTCACTCTCATAACTCCATTCCAGCAGCTTCGGGTTAGCCCGGTTCAGCTCAATGTTTCTGGATTGACCGTTTTCAATGAGTTGTGCGCTGATGTCCATTTTGCGAGCATTAATAAATTCCAGATTGGGTGAAATAAAAATCTGGTGGTAATTTTTTGAGCCTTTCTGGATCTGATCCACCCTGGTGCTGATCAGATTAATATCGTGAACCCGTACGGAATGATTAATTTCTCGCTGAAAAGTTTCGCTGCTGGCCAGAAACACAAAGTTGTTTTTACCGATTTCCAGGGTTTTTCGAACCTGGACATTGTAAATACCATCATGAGCCTGGACATCACCCCTTAAGCCATTGTCATGCAGGAACCAGCGTTTTTTATTCGGTGATTTTTGCCGGGCACTGAAGGAAATAAACTGCAGAAAGTCATCGTCCGTGATTTTTTCATTATCATTGGTCATAAACAGAGAAATATTCAGGGTTTCTCCTGTAAACAGGTTGTTTGGGATACGATTGGTCTGGATCTGCAAATTGGTAACAATCATCACCCGGTTATCCGGATCGGTCTGGGCATTAATTGACCACTCTCCGGCTTTAGGACGGGAGATGGTAATCAGATCGTAATTTTTTTCTGATTGCCATTTCACATAGGCCGGCTTTTTTTCCCGGGTATATTTTTTTCTGCCCGGTTCAACCACTTCCGTAGGTTTGGCGCCTTTAGGTTTAAATACCAGTAGAGTCAATTCCATAATGGAGTTGTCCACCAGGAAGGTATTGTCAACCAGCGGCACGGTATCCCGTTGAGTGGTTTTTTCAAACAGGCGTAGAAAAATACGTTCAAGCTGTTCCGCATTATCTGTTTGCTCATAACCGCCGTCTGTTTTAGTTGATAATTGCTGTAAGAAATCATGGTCGGCATTGGCAGACAGGGCAATGGTATGAATACTGGCTCCGGTTTTTTCTATTCTCTCCAGTAAAGTGGTGAGTATTCTTTTACGTTCAGCGGCATTTTTACTTTTATCCTTGCTGATATCAATCATGCCGTCGGTAAGCAGGATAATACTGCGTTGATGCAGACGGGAAGGCTTATCACCCCAGTCGGCAATAGCCGCTTCCAGTGCTAGACCGATATTAGTAAACATATCTCTGGAGTGAATTTTAGTACTGGCTTTGCGGGCTTCGGCTTTCCACTGGTCATTGGTCACACCGGGGCGGATGAGAGGTTCGGCACTAGTGCCGAAAGTCCAGACACCGGCGGTGCTGTCCGGCGGCAATAAGCCTACCAGCAGGCGCAGTGCCGGCAGGCGCAGATTAGCTGGATCATTTTTCTTCATACTGCCGGAAACATCTATCAGCACTCTGACATCACTGGTCTGCGGCTGCTGTTCAACCTGCTGAGATGACAGTGCGGTCACAGGAACCAGCAATATTAATAAAACAGTCAGCAGAATAACCTGTCTGGAAAAAGGTATTGTATCAGTAAAAAACTGCCGGACTGATGCAAAAATAGATGGCATGTATTAACCTTGAAATAAACGTAGTTACTGATATTGAATATCGGCCGTTACAGAAAAAGCTAAAGCTTAAGTGCTTAATTTTTCTCAAAACTCAGATACAATTTATTATACAGGAAAATTAATAAATAATTTTTCTATATTTTCTTAATATTGATCAACATATTGATCAAGTTTATAGAAATTAATTCCCATAAGGTAATGACGGGCAGGCATAACAAGGATAAAATAGGGGCCTGATAAACTAAACTATGGTAGATCTGACAATGAAGCGAGTAGTAGTGACGGGAATGGGAGTTGTCTCCTGTCTGGGTAATGACAAGCAGACAGTTCTTGAATCTCTTCGCAATGGAAAATCCGGTATTCAGTTTAAGGAAGAATACCGGGAAATCGGTATGCGCAGCCACGTTGCAGGCAGTGTGCATATTGACCAGGATGAATTTATCGACCGGAAAGTAAAGCGTTTTATGGGCGATGCTGCAGCCTTTGCCTATATTGCTATGCAGCAGGCTATTGCTGACGCCGGATTGTCAGAACAGGATGTCTCTAACGTAAGAACCGGGCTGATAGCCGGTTCCGGCGGTGCGTCCTCGGCTAATCAGGTTCAGGCGGCTGATATTATGCGGGAAAAAGGCATTCGCCGGGTTGGACCTTATATGGTTCCCCGCACCATGGCCAGTACGGTCTCCGCTTGTCTGGCAACACCCTTTAAAATTAAGGGGCTTAACTATTCTATCAGCTCAGCTTGTGCTACCAGTACCCATTGTATCGGTAATGCTGTGGAACAGATCCAGTTCGGCAAGCAGGATATAGTCTTTGCCGGTGGTGGTGAAGAAGAACACTGGACTCTGAGTATGCTGTTTGACGGTATGGGTGCTCTGTCCAGTAAATATAATGAAACACCGGAAACCGCTTCGCGTCCGTATGATGAGAGTCGGGATGGTTTTGTTATTGCTGGCGGCGGCGGTATGCTGGTGCTGGAAGAGCTGGAACATGCTCTGGCTCGTGGTGCAAAAATTTATGCTGAAATAACTGGCTATGGTGCGACGTCCGATGGTTCTGATATGGTGGCGCCTTCGGGTGAAGGCGCAGTGCGCTGTATGCAGCAGGCATTGAGTACTGTTGATACACCGATTGACTATATTAATACTCACGGTACCAGTACCCCGGTAGGGGATTTAAAGGAAATACAGGCGATTAAAGAGGTGTTTGAAAGTGCCGGACAGCCGGTACCGCCTCTGAGTTCAACCAAGTCGCTGACTGGTCACTCCCTTGGGGCTGCCGGGGTGCATGAAGCTATATACAGTCTGTTAATGATGGAACATGGTTTTATTACGGCATCCGCAAATTGCAATGTACAGGCTATTGACCCTGAAATGGCCGATATGCCTATTGTGCAGACCATGACCGAACAGCCTCTGGAAACAATTTTAAGTAATAATTTTGGTTTCGGCGGCACTAATGCCTGTCTGGTCTTCCAAAAATATGCGCAGTAATTCAGATAAAAAATACAGTAATGCCACGGTTCTGGTGGTTGATGATGAACCGTTTAACCTGGAAATTATTGAAGAATACCTGGATGAAGAAGGCTATACCCTTTTTACCGCCGAGGACGGTGATGATGCCTGGCAGCAGATGCAGTCGGAGCCGGACAAATTTGATGTGATCCTGCTGGATCGCATGATGCCGCGCATGGACGGTATGGAAGTCCTGGCAAAAATGAAAGCTCATCGTAAGCTCAAATCGATTCCTGTTATCCTGCAGACAGCCAAAGCCTCCCAGCAGAACATTATTGAAGGTATGAATTCCGGTGCCTATTATTATCTGACTAAACCTTTTGATGATGAAATGCTGCGTTCCATTGTGCGCACAGCCATTGAAGACAAGTACCGTTATGACCAGTTGATTTCACAGCTGGAAGAAAGTGTCCGGGGGCTGTCCACTCTCAGAGATGCTATTTTTGAATTTAAAACCATTGATGAAGCCAATGACCTGGCCAAAATACTGGCTAATGCCTGTGCTAAACCGGATAAGGCGGTAACCGGAATATCTGAGATGCTAATTAATGCTGTCGAACACGGTAACCTGGATATTAAGTATGAAGAAAAATCCCGTCTAATGGCTCAGGATAAATGGCAGGAAGAAGTGGAATACCGTCTGCAGCAGAAGCCCTATAAAGATAAAAAGGTACGAGTGCGTTTTAAACGGGAAGGGCGTTTTAACCGCATTCTGATTAAAGATGAAGGCAGCGGCTTTGACTGGCAGAATTACCTGGAGCTGGATCCCATGCGTGCTTTTGATTCCCACGGCAGAGGAATTGCCATGGCAAAAATGATGAGTGTTGATAAAATTAAATATATGGGTAATGGCAATCAGGTTGAACTGATTGTTCAGGGAAGCTAAAACAGCAATGTTTACAGGCTGTTTCCAGCAGTATCTGTATGTTTGTTATCACTATTTTCTTTAGAGGTTTTCTCATTATCCTGTTCACTGGACGTACTGGTTTGTGTCTGCAGCGGCAGGCTGAAAGAGATGGTCGTGCCCTGCCCGAAAATACTCTGTGCTTTAATCACCCCTCTATGACCTTCAATGATTTCCTTGCAGATGGCCAGTCCCAGTCCGGTACCGCCGGCACCGGTATTGGTTTTACTGCTTTGTACAAACTGATCAAAAATGGTTTCCAGTTCATTAATGGGCACTCCAACCCCTTCATCCTTAACATCCACCCGGATAGCAGACTGTTTGTTAATCAGCTGTTTTCTGGTGCCGGACTTATCTTCTATGGTGGTGTAGGCAAATGCAATGGTAATCACAGAATCTGGAGGAGAAAACTTAATGGCATTGGAGAGCAGGTTATGAATGACCTGCATAATTCTTTCCTTATCACAGGTGACAGTGGTATCAATTTCGTTGCCGATCATTTTTATGGTTAATTTTTTCTCGGCAATCAGTGCTTTTAGTTCTGCAATGACCAGAGATACCAGATCTTCCAGAGAATTATAGGTAAAGTTAAACTCCATTTTTTCAGCTTCAAGCTTGGACAGATCCAGTAAATCATTTAAGAGCAGCAATAGCCTCTGGCCGCTTAAGTGAATACGTTCAAAATAGCTGTGCAGTTTGTCCTGTGATGGATCGCCGGTATTTTTCAGACCAATGCTGGAAAAACTGAGAATGCCATGCATAGGAGTGCGCAGTTCATGGGAGATATTGGCTAGAAACTCTGATTTGGAACGGTTAGCCCGCTCAGCTGTTTCTTTGGCCTGTTTTAAATCGGCGGTCTGCACACTGATTAATTCTTCCAGGTGAGCTCGGTTACGCTGTAACTCCCGTTCGGCATTTTTTTGTGAAGTAATATCACTATGAGTTCCAACGGCTTTGACAGGCAAACCCCTGGAGTCCACTTCTACAATCTTGCCGCGATTAAGGATCCATTTGTATTGCCCGGTGCGGGTTTTAAAACGGTATTCAATCTGAAAAAAGTTAAGTTTGCCTTTTTTCAAAGTATCGGCCAGTTCAGACACTTTCTGCTTATCATCCGGGTGCAGCAGTTTCCCCCAGGCTTCCAGAGTATTGGGAATTTCTCCAACCGGATAGGCCAGCATGGTGGACCAGCGGGGGCTGACATACAGTTCGCCGGTGACCAGATTGATTTCCCAGAGTGCATCATTACTGCCTTCAAGGGTAAATTTCAGACGTTCCTGAGTTTCAGATAAAGTATCCTGAAGCTGGCTTTTTTCTGCTATTTCCTGTTTTAACTGTTCGTTGGTTTGGCGTAATTCCAGGGTGTGGTTATAGGTTTCGTCTTCCAGTTGCTCATTACTTTTATTCAGCTGCCGTTGCAGCTTATTCTGATATTTGATTTCACGCTTTAATTTAACCAGAAATGCCATGACTACAATTAACAATGAGCTGAAAATAATCAGAGCGCTTAACCATTGTGTGCTGGCGTAGTTGTCAATCAATGCTTCGCTGGTATAGGCGGTTAACAACCATTGAGTGTTTTGAATGGGGGCTTTATAAAGTTCCAGTTGCAAATTCTGAAAGTTAAGCTGTTTACCAAACAGGTGGCTGGTCTGGACACCATCTATACTGGCCACAATGCGGTTGGGTGAATTAAGCTTTACAATCAATAGTGTCTGGCTGGATAACTGGCTGTTTTTAAGAATGTTGAGAATAACATCCATTTTAAAATTCACCAGAAATACAAAGGGTTCTCCCTCATCGTTTTTAAACATTGTCCGAATATCAAAATGATACCCTTCAGGACTATTACCGTGTAATCGGATAGCTCCGTCATTTCTTGTTTTAAATAAATGACTCAGTTCCTTGCGGCAGGTATTGCCTATTTTCAGTGACTGATGAGGCAATAATGGCAGGCTGGATGAATTTATCAGGTTATAGGCATAAAAATTAGGAAAATGTGCAGAAATTTCGTAATTGAGTAACTTAAGCTTTTCTTTATCTTCTGGATTGTCCACCAGACTTAGTAAGACAGGCTCAAAATAGTGAGTAAATGCAGCCAGAGCATGTTGTTTATCTTTAATATACTGCACAATCTGATCTCTGGCATTATTAACCGAAGTCTTTGCAAGTTCGAGCTGATAATTCCTGAATTCGTTCACATTATGATAGGTTGACCAGAACAGAAAGTTAGCAAAAGCCAGCAGGATAATAGTGGTAAATATTATTGTGGGTTTACGACTGTTATGAGTGTTCTTTTGTCTGGCCAGGTAATATGCCACTGCAAAAATAATTAAAACAGTGGTGATTAATGCATACCAGATCGTTAATGATATGGACTGGCCAAAAAAGACGTAATTTTCAGTTAAATGCTTACTAATAGCTTGGCTGGTATTGATAGTATTGACGGTGTCGCTGATACCAGATAGTTCACTGATCTGTACAGTTCCCGTATTTACGGGTGGAGCATTCCCCTGTGCTGTAACAGAGGTAGAGACCATCAGCAAAAATATAAAAAATTTTATCATGTATCAGTAAACTAACGCTTAAAACGATTGTTTAAAATTATTGTTTTTAAAGTCTCCGTCAGCAAATTAAAACACAGTCACTCTTAAA
>JALTKC010000263.1 GCA_027076245.1 Gammaproteobacteria bacterium | reverse complement strand
GCATGTTTTTCCTTGCTTACAGCAATTTGTTCAGCGGTTAAAGGTGTTTTCCAGACTTCTTTGCCCCAGGCGGTTTTATAAACACATTCATCGGTATTCCGATTGAGATCGTATTCATAGCGGGAATCATTGCCAATCATGGTAATGGGCTGGCGCTCAATAAAACTGCCGGTATAAGGATCTTCTTCATAATAGCGTTCGGCCTGAGTGAGCAGACTGTTTTGTGCCAGTTCGTCACGCAGGTTGCCCCCATTATGAATGGCCGCCGACAGGGCTGGTTCGTATTTATCAATTTTTATATTAAAACCACCGCCTTCTATGGCAGCTGAAAATGTTTCTCTGTTATTAATTTTTGATAAAATTTCCTGTTCTGATAATATGAGCATTTTACTCCTGTACCCCGTTGTTATGTTTTGATGGAGTTAGAATAACAAAAACCGTATGGATAAACGAGTATAACCATGACCCCACCCAGCAAACGAATAGCTTCTATCGACTGGATGCGCGGACTGGTGATGATTTTTATGGTGCTGGATCATGTGTCTATGGTTTATGACGCCAATCATCTGAGTTCCGATTCTGCTGCCAAATACATTGTGGGCACAGCACTGCCGGCCTTTGAATTTTTCAGCCGCTGGATCACCCATTTATGTGCTCCGGTTTTCGTCTTTCTGGCAGGCACGGCACTGGCCATCAGTGTCGAAAGAAAAGTGGCCAAAGGGATTGACCACAGGCAAATTGATAAGGATATTCTGTTGCGGGGCGCTTTTATTGCTCTGCTGGATCCAACGGTCATCTCATTTTTCTCTGGAAAAATCACCATTCAGGTATTATATGCTATCGGCGTGGCCATGATGTGTATGGCTTTTTTCCGCCGTCTGTCCAGTACTCTGTTAATTATTATCGCTATAGCCTGGTTTGCTTTTGGTGAACTGCTGACGATCCAGAACTGGCCGCCTGCACAGGGACAAAGCGGTTCAATTATTGAAGCGCTGCTGTATTCCACTTATTCATCCCCGGATATGGTAATTATGTATCCCTTACTTCCCTGGCTGGCTATGATGATTATGGGCTGGGTATTTGGCCGTTATTTGCTGGCTTAC
>JALTKC010000262.1 GCA_027076245.1 Gammaproteobacteria bacterium | reverse complement strand
CAGTTTATGGTAATGGAAGAACTGATAAATGATTTCCAGAAAAAGAATCCAGAGGTTAAATCCATCTATGTGGAAACCATTCCACCAGGACAGATCCTGAAAGGACAGATCCTTAAACAGGGGAAAATCAATGGTCAGGAAACTGCACAGAACCCGGATCTCTATGCCAGTGTAAACCTTGGGCACCTTAAGAAGCTTAAGGGCAAAGGTGTGATGGATAAGTATAAGATATATACCCATAATAAACTGGAATTAATGGTTGCCAAAGGTAACCCTAAAAATATAAAAGGGGCTAAAGACCTGGGCAGGGATGACCTGGTACAGTCTCATCCTAATCCCTTAACGGAAGGTATTTTTAAATTTTATGGTTCTCAGATGCTAAAAGATCTAAACTTGTATGAAAAGGTAACAGGGAACAAAAAATGTAAGAGCTGCTGGGCGGTAGAAGGCAAAACCTGGTTTACCCAGCGTCATCATCGTGAAACGCCGCATCGTATAGAAAACGGTCTGGCTGATGTGGGTATAGTCTGGACAACAGAGGTAAAACACGGCATTGCTGAGGGACGGGTAATTGAAGGTGTTGAAATCGCTGCACCTTATAATATGGCTCATAAAGTAGGGTATGCAATCGGTGCCTTAAATACCGGACGTAATCAGGAGAATGCCAGCAAGTTTCTGGACTATCTTGCCAGTGCTGATGCCCAGAATATCTATGCGAAATACGGCTTTGTAAAAGCCAGCGCAAAAGATCTTGAGTACCGAGCTATTCCTGATTAAAAATAATAACTATGGAATATATCCCTCACCCTAACCCTCTGTGAGAGGGTTAGGGTGAGGGAAACACAATAGCAGAATTTTCTGATATTGATTGAGTATGTCATAATGATTTTTATATGAGAATTTATTCTGACATTTTTGTTTTGCATCGTTTTCTGAACAGGTTCACCTGGCCTGTTCTTTTTTTTACTCTGCCTGCTATGTTAGCAATTTTCATGCAGAAACCTGCTTATGCCCAATCCTCACCATCAGTTTCACAAACTATTCAGCAGAAAAGTGCCGATAAAATTCCTGTAAAAATTGGTGTGCTGGCTTTTCGGGGTAAATC
>JALTKC010000261.1 GCA_027076245.1 Gammaproteobacteria bacterium | reverse complement strand
CAGGCGCGTCGTGAGTTATATAATCTTATGCCCAGGCCTCATGCGCCGCTTATCTCTGCTGAATGCTGTATTGAAATTAATACCCGATTGTCTGCCAGAGGCGATTTAATTGAAGAGCTTAAGCAGATTGATATTAACGCTTTATTAAGCCAGGTTGAAAAAATTAAGCCCCGGGCTATTGCAATTAATCTGCTGTTTTCGTTTCTGGATAATCGACAGGAGCAGGCAATAAAAAATCAGCTTACAGAGAAATTTGGCGATATTTTTGTCTGTTGCTCAAGCGATGTATTACCGGAGTATAAAGAGTATGAGCGGGGTATGGCGACAGCACTGAATGCCTACATAGGGCCTTTAATGCAGGGGTATTTAAATCGTTTACAGCATAACCTGAAAAATAATGCAAAAAATGAATCTATTACAGCGGGCCTGTCAGTTCTGCAGAGCAGTGGCGCAACGATTCAGGCTGAGCAGGCTGGCAAACACGCCGTTAAATTATTGTTATCTGGGCCGGCAGGTGGCCTGAAGGGCGCTCAATATGTTGCCGGGCTGAGTGGTGTGAGTAAGCTGCTGAGCTTTGACATGGGGGGAACCTCGACAGATGTCGCATTGATTGATAAAGAAATTAAGCTCACCTCAGAAGGCTTTGTTGGTGACTACCCGGTTGCAGTGCCAATGGTTGATATGCATACCATAGGTGCCGGCGGTGGTTCTGTTGCTTATGTGGATGCGGGAGGCTTGCTGAATGTGGGGCCTGAGTCTGCAGGTGCCAGCCCCGGGCCTGCCTGTTATGGACAGGGAGGGGAGCAGGCAACTGTGACCGATGCCAATCTTGTACTGGGACGATTACCTGCAGATGGCTTTCTGGGTGAAGGCCTGAAGTTAAACCTTAATGCGGCGCAACAGGTGTTGGCAAAACTGGCTGATGGGCTGGGCCTTGATATTAATGCTGTCGCTCAGGGCATTATTAAAATTGCCAATGAGCATATGGTGCGGGCATTACGAACCATATCGGTACAGCGGGGTTTTGATCCGGCAGAGTTTACCCTTACCTGTTTTGGCGGGGCCGGTGGTTTACATGTTTGTGCACTGGCTGAAGCCTTAAATATGCGCCA
>JALTKC010000260.1 GCA_027076245.1 Gammaproteobacteria bacterium | reverse complement strand
GCGCCAACTTTTTTATCCGCCACCAGATAGAATTCATCACTGACACTGCGCAGTAAATGCCGGTCATGAGAAACAATGACCATGGCACCTTCAAATTCCTGTAAGGCCAGACTGATGGCATGGCGCATATCCAGATCCAGATGGTTGGTGGGCTCATCCAGCAGCAACAGGTTGGGCTTCTGATACACCAGCGTAGCAAATACCAGACGGGCTTTCTCACCGCCGGAAAAAGGCGCTATTTTAGATTCCACCTTATCTCCGCTGAAACCAAAACCGCCCAGATGATTACGCAGTTCCTGTTCCGTGGCCTTTTTTCCCAGACGTTGACTCTCCCGAAAAAAATGTTCCAGAGGGGTATCTTCAGGATGCAGCTGTTCCAGTTGATGCTGGGCAAAATAGCCAATACGCAATTCAGATGACCGCTCCACCTTTCCTGAAGCCGCATGCAGTTCACCGGCCAGTAATTTAATAAAGGTGGATTTACCGGCACCATTATGTCCCAGCAGACCAATTCTTGAACCGGGCTGTAAATTAATATGTACATGATCCAGGATCACAGTGTCACCATAAGCCAGACGAATATCTTCCAGGGCAATCAACGGATTGGGGATTTTGCCCGGTGCATGGAATTCAAAATGAAACGGAGAGTCTACATGCGCCTGAGAAATCAGCTCCATTTTTTCCAGGGTTTTGACTCTGGACTGAGCCTGTTTAGCCTTGGTAGCTTTGGCCTTAAAGCGATTAATAAAACTCTGAATATGTTTGATTTCCCGTTGCTGCCGCTCATAGAGCACCTGCTGCTGAGCCAGCTGTTCCGCACGCACCCGTTCAAACTGGGAATAGTTGCCGGTGTACAGAGTCATGCGCTGGTGTTCTATATGGATAATATGGGTCATGACGCTGTCCAGAAAATCGCGGTCATGGGAGATCAGCAGCAGGGTGCCGGGGTATTTTTTCAGCCATTCTTCCAGCCATAAGACCGCATCCAGATCGAGGTGGTTAGTCGGCTCATCCAGTAACAACAGATCCGATCGGCACATCAGAGCACGGGCGAGATTTAAACGCATACGCCAGCCGCCGGAAAAACTGTTAACGGGGTTGTTTAACTGGGGCTGACTGAAACCCAGACCGTTTAATAACTGCGCCGCCCGGCTGTTGGCTGTATAACCGTCCGCTTCTTCCAGTTGCGCATAAAGCTGCCCCAGTTTTTCACCTTCATTAGAGTCACCCGCCTGTTCTATGGCGGCCTCAATCGCCCGTAACTGCTGATCACCATCAATCACATAGTCCAGAGCCGAACGTTCTGTAGAGGGGGATTCCTGAGCAACATGGGCCACCACCCAGCCGGGCGGCATAAAAAAGTCACCGCTGTCAGCCTGCAGTTCATTGTTAATCAGGGCAAACAGGCTGGATTTACCACAGCCGTTAGCACCGGTAATCCCTGCTTTCTGGCCAGGATGAATGGTGACATCCACATCCCGGAGCAGTAATTGTGCTCCACGACGCAGATCAAGGTGAGAAAATTTAAGCATGCAATACGATTATAGGCTATTCAAATAAACGAAACCTTACAGATCAACTTCGCTATCCGCTTAAACCTCTTCCCGATACTTTATCTTGAAAAAGTAAGAATACAATACAGGTACCACAATGAGCGTTAACACCGTTGCAAAGGCCAGTCCGGACATAATAACTATCGACATATTAACAAAAAAGACATCCGACAACAGTGGCAGCATACCTAAAATAGTGGTCGCTGCCGCCATAATGACCGGTCTCATCCGACTGACGGCAGAATCCAGAATGGCCTTAAAGGATTCGACCCCGTCTGCAATCTGCTGATCAATTTCTTCAATTAACACAATCGCATTTTTAATCAATAAACCAATCAGACTTAAAGCACCCAGCAGTCCCATAAAATCAAACGCACCATTCAGTGCTAACAGGCCAGTTGTGATCCCGATAATGGCCAGCGGCACAGTCAGCCAAATAATCAGGGGCTGTCTGACCTTACCAAACAATAAGATGGTGGTCAGTATCATTAATAAAAATCCGCCCGGCAAGGCTCTGGCCAGAGACTCATTAGCCAGTTTTGAATCTTCATATTCGCCCCCCCATGCCAGTTGATAACCGGGAGGTAATTTAATGGCCTCTACCTGAGGACGCAGTCGCTCAAATAATTCGGTAGTATCCACACCGTTTTCAGGATTACAGGACGGTATAATGGTCATTCGACGGTCACGTCCTCGAATTACGGTATTTTCCCAGACGGTTTCAAAGCGCTTTACCACCTGGCCAATGGGTATGGCTTTCTGTAATACCGGACTCCAGACCTGAATGTCCTGAATATTGGTAATATCCTCACGTTCCTCATCCGCAGCCCGACTGTAGATAGGCAATAATCGAATACCATCACGAAAAAGTCCGACCTGACTACCGTCAAATGCATATTTTAAGGCCCTGGACAGGTCTTCATAGGTAATGCCTAATTGTCTGCCAACCTGTTCATTAAATACTGGTTTGACCAGCTTGACAGGCTGACGCCAGTCATCACGAATTTCCTTGGTTCCGGAATTTTTTCGGAAAATATCTTTAACCTGTTCCGACAACTGCCTTAATACCGCACCATCCGGCCCACTGATACGCGCTTCGATTTTACTGTCTCTTCCCGGCCCGATCCGTAAGGCTTTAATAATGGGTTCGATATTGGGAAACTGTTTCATATAGTGATCGGCTTTCTGCCAGATTTCAGCAATCTGTTCCCGGGTTTCAGTCTGTACAATAATCTGAGCATAAGCCGGACTGCGTTCCTTAGGTTCATAAACCAGAGAAAAACGCTGATCACCGCCGCCAATCAATTCTGTAGTTTTAGTGACGCCGGGCAGGGAACGGATGTATTCACTGATTTTAAGGGTATCCTCCCGGGTTTTGTTGATTGCCGTACCTTCTACTTCCCATACTTCAACAAAAAACATGGGGGTATTGGAATCTGGAAAAAAGCCCTGACGGACAAAACCAAACCCCAGCACAGCCAGCACAAATAAAACAACAATCATACCTATAGTCAGCGCCCGAAAATGCAGTGCTTTTTTTAATATATTGCGGTAAAGAACAAAGGCAAAACCTGAATAGGCCTCTTCGGTCGTTTGTTCAGAACCATTATTGTTTTTAGGCTTAATAAACAATGCACATAATAGCGGTGTCGTACTGACCGCGGTAAGCCAGCTTAATAATAAGGAAATTAAAATCACATAAAACAGGGTACGGGTAAATTCCCCCGTCCCGTCCTGAGACAGACCAATGGCTGAAAAAGCCAGAATACCAATAATGGTTCCGCCCAATAAAGCCATGGCACTCTTACCCACTACTTCTTTAGCGGCTTTTACGGCATTCATTCCCGACTGAATACGCACCATCATGCCTTCTGCGACCACAATGGCATTATCGACCAGCATACCCAGGGCAATCACCAGAGCACCCAGTGAAATTCTCTGCAGGTCAATACCAAACAACTGCATTATCATCAGAGTGCCTGCTACTGTAATAAGTAAAACAGAACCAATGATCAGTCCGGTTCTCATGCCCATAAACAGCAGTAATACAATAATAACAATAACAACCGCTGCCACCAGGTTTAAGATAAAACCTTTCACAGAGTTTGCCACTTCAACAGGCTGGTTATAGATAACATCCAGATGCATACCAACGGGTACCAGCGAGGCCACTTCATGGAATCTCGCTTCAATATTTTTCCCCACCTGGACAACATTTTCACCAGACTGCATGGATATACCCAGAGTTAAAGCCGGCTTGCCATTATAATAAATCAATGTATCCGGTACTTCCTGGTATTCACGGCGGATTTTGGCAATGTCTTTCAGATAAACCAGTGTTTTATCCGATGAACTGATTAACAGATCACCAATGGCTTTAACAGACTTAAACTCACCGGTTGGCTGAATACGCAGGTATTCATCACCCACATGAACTTTACCGGCATCGGCAACCACATTCTGAGACTTGAGAATATGGCTAATTTGCTCCAGTGACAGCCCCAGTTCCCCCAGGCGCTGGCGGGAAATATCCAGGTAAACCACCTCGGGCTGAGCGCCCCCTATGACTACCTTTCTGACTCCATCAACAAGCACCAGTTCCTTTTTGAGAAAATCGGCCGCATCTTTTAAATCCCGATAGGTATAACCATCTCCGGATAAAGCCAGATAAACACCATAAACATCCGCAAAGCTATCCACAATAACGGGTTTCTGTGCCCCGGGGGGGAGTTGATACAACATATCGGCTATTTTTCTGCGTACCTCATCATAAATATCAGGAAAATCTTCTTTATTGTATTTATCTTTAAAGGTTACAGTAATTTCAGACATACCGGGTCGGGAAATGGACATTTTTATCCATTTGACCTGCGCCATTAACTGAATGGCTTCTTCAATATGATAGGTGACTTCATCATAAACCTGCCGTGCAGTAGCACCGGGGTATTTGGTAATAATTTTAACGTCTTTAATGGTAAATTCCGGATCTTCCAGTTTACCCATTTTGACAAAACCATTATAGCCGCCAGCCAGAAAAACAATCACCAGCAGCCAGGATATCACCGGTGTTTTTACCGAATATTCTCCAATATTCATAATGCCTTATCCCTCTGACGATGGTTTTGCAGTGCTTGCCTGTTCACACTCTTTTTTGTGCAGCGGTGACTCATGCAGAATATTATCCTCAGCCTGCTCTGATGGTTTCATCAGGGTAACTTTAAGACCTTTGTATAAAAAGGGTACCCCGGCAACCACCACACGCTGACCATCTTTTAAGCCATCGGTTACTTCAATCTGATTGCCTTTCATAGCACCCACTTTAACCGGAACCGATGCTACCTGCATGGTTTTTTCATCGACAATCCAGACCACCGGCTTTAATGCAGCATCTGCAATTACCGCACTGACCGGAAGATAAAAAATATGCCTTGATTTTAGAACTTTGCTAAAATCAATATTTACCGTTGCAGTCATACCCGGCAGAACAATCACATCTTTGGGTCTTTGCATGGTATAAGTAACAGAAAATGTCTGGGTAGCGGGATCGGCCTTAGTGGACATTTCCTTAAAAGTGAGCGGATATTCTTTGTCCGACTGTGACTGAAAGGTCGCGAAAACCGGAATTCTGTCTTTCATTTTAAGCTCTTCACCTTCTTCTACCACTCCGA
>JALTKC010000259.1 GCA_027076245.1 Gammaproteobacteria bacterium | reverse complement strand
GGTTGATGGTGCAGAAGGTTATGTGATAGCAAGGCATGAAATGTGGGGAGAAGTTCCAAATTTTGATTGGTATATAAGGCATTTTCGAGATGAATATTTATAAAATTCGTATTTTTATTTCTTTAATTATTTTAGGTTTATTATCGGAGTTTGTTATGGCTGGTTTTTTTTCAAAAAAAGTAAACGAGGCTGAGTTTAGTAAAATGTTAAAAGCAGCAGAAGATAATCCTGAAAAAACAATAGAAGATGTTGAGGTTAATGATATTGTGTTTCCAGTTGATGAAATAAAAGAAATCAAATTTAAAAATATCAACTGGAAAAATATTGATGCACATAACAAGACACTTTTAAATATAACTTTCGAAGATTGTAAATTAGAAAACATCAATTTCAGACAGGTTAAATTTAATAACTTAACATTTATAAATTGTGAACTAATTAATGTGGTTGCTAATGAGTCAGAATTTGATAAGCTTGTATTTATAAATTCAAAAGTAAAAAGCACCGATTCTAATGTATTTAATAACTGGAGAAATATAACTACTAACTCTATAGAAATCACTGATACAGAGATGGAAGGAATAAATTTTTTTGAAAGCAAAGGGCATATAAAAATTACAAATAGTAATCTTGAAATGACTACCGGTATGGGGTTGGAGGAAGGATCATCCCTAGAAATCTACGATAGTAAAATTAATTATATGGATTTTTCTGGTTCCTACCTTGAATATTTAACAATAAGAAATAGTTTCATAGAAGATTCAAAAGTTAATCAATCATATATAAAAAATATTATCCTTGAAGATAACAGGTTTCTGGGTTTTTCAATTGGTTTTCTAAAAGATTGTGACCATGTTTATGCAGATAGGAATACAAATCTGGCTATTGGTGGAAAGGTAAGAAATACTGAAATAAATAATTGTCAGGGGCCATTAACTGATATTGCTTTTTCAGGTAATCCATTTGAAAGAGCTGAATTTAATAACTGTCATATTATTGATTTTTTTGCATACAGAGCAAATGGAAATGAAATGATATTAAACAATATGGATATTGGTAAATTCAATATAAATGATTCAAATATTAAAACTCTGATTTTAAATAATGTAAATATTCGAAAAAAACTCTATACAAAAAATGCACAGGTGGAAAACTATAAACCCACTAATGTGACAGTAAAAGAAGGAATAAAACGTAAGACGGGTGGAGAGAATATTACCATTAAAACAACACCCTAAAACGATAGGTTTATATGCACACAATCAGGCCAGTCTGCGTTTTTTTAAAACAGGATTTAAACGCTCTGCCATATCCCGTAATAGTTCTTCCGTGGTTGGCCAGTCAATACAGGCATCGGTGATAGATACACCGTAATCAAGCTGACTAAGATCTTCCGGTATGGATTGATTGCCGGCATTAAGATGGCTTTCCAGCATAATGCCCATAATGGACTGGTTGCCTTCAATGATCTGCTGTACGACATCTCTGGCGACCAGCGGTTGTAAATCATACTGTTTGTTGGAGTTGCCATGGCTGCAGTCCACCATAATATTCTGCGGCAGATTTTCTTCTGCCAGGGCTTTTTCTGCCAGACTGATATTCACTGAATCATAATTGCTGGTCTTTCCCCCGCGTAAAATAATATGTCCGTACTGATTGCCACGGGTTCTTATCTGAACAACCTGACCCTTTTGATTAATTCCAAGGAAGTGATGAGATGCTAAGACCGAGTGCAGAGCATTAATGGCGACATTCAGATTGCCGTCAGTACCATTTTTAAAACCAACCGGGGTGGACAGGCCGCTGGCCATTTCTCGGTGAGTTTGTGATTCTGTGGTTCTGGCGCCAATGGCCGTCCAGGAAAACAGATCGGCTAAATATTGTGGGGTGACCGGATCCAGTGCCTCTGTGCCTACGGGCAGTCCCAGTTCAGCCATCCAGAGTAATAATTCACGGGCCTGTTCCAGACCCAGGCTGACATCAAAGCTGCCGTTAAGATGAGGGTCATTGATCAGTCCCTTCCAGCCGATGGTTGTGCGTGGTTTTTCAAAGTAAATACGCATAATGATCAGCAAGGTATCGCTGAGTTCGTCACTAAGCGCTTTAAGCTTACGGGCATATTCATGGGCTGACTTCAGCTCATGAATTGAGCAGGGGCCGGTAATAACGATTAAACGATGATCTTTGCCGCTGAGCACGTCACGAATAGCCTGACGACCATTTAGTACGGTTTGTTCTGCTTTACTACTGAGGGGCAGCATTTGTTTTAATTCACTGGGTGGAATTAAAACCTTTTCTGATATGATATTGGTATCGTTTAAGTATTCGTTATTCATATAATAATCTGTCAGACTTATGGATGATAGCGGATGTAATCGTAATTTCTATCTTACCTGTTTCAGGTTACAATGATAAGTCTTAATGCATCCAGTCGGGGCTGAATATGCTCAAACAGTTCCTGCAATAAGGCCCGTTGCTGTTGATAAAAATGAATTTCCTCTGGACGTATGGTCGGATTGACTTCAGACAGAGCCTGTAAGCGGTTTATTTCATTTATTAATAAAGTCTCACTGGATTGTACCGCTTCAGATAAAACCTGAGGTGTCTGTTGGGCACAGAATTGTTCAGCCTGTTTAATCATCTTCCTTAGTACCTCTTCTTTTATACTGATAATCTGCTGTGCTGTCTGTTGATTAATGGGCTCAGAAGAAGGGGGAATGGCCTCATGAGGAAGTTGACTGCTGATTTCCCGCCCGTGTTCATCCAGCAGAATACGGATCCGGGTTGCCGGCAGGTAACGGCTGGCCTGTAAGCTGTGATGGCTGCTGGTGTCCAGTATAAACAGACACTCCGTTAACAGGGTACCAGGATTCAGCTTTAATGATGCCTGTATTGAGTGCTCTATTTTGCTAAGCTCAAGTGTGCTAATGGCAGTATTGCCCATTTCGCTGCTGTGAACCATGTCCATGGCAGTTCTGACCATAGGGTGTTCCCAGGTGAGAAACTGCCGGTCTTCATAGGTCAGCGCAATATCCCGTTGATAGGTAATGGTCATACCATCTTCTGGCAGGCCGGGGAACTGGCTTATCATATGCTCACCGGGCTGAATAATATAATTGCCGGCACTGTGTTCACTATGTTCAATGCCAAAGGCATCAAAAAGCCGGTTCATGTACTGATAAATTGAACTGTGTGCATCGGAGTGTTCTGCCTGGGCTAATAAATTGTCAGCTTGGGGCTGACGGCAGGAGTTATACTCCAGCAGTTTGTCACGGCCATCATGCAGAGCCTGTTCCAGAGTGTCATGCAGGGTTTGAGTTTTTTCCAGTAATTTTACCCAGTGTTCATTACTGCTTAAATCGTTATACCACTGTGGCTGCATCAGTAAGGGATAAAGCTGTGGCTGTACCTGCTCAAACACGGCATGACCCATGGGACAGGTTTTTTCAAAGGCATTTAAACCATGATGATACCAGTGACAGAGGATCTCCTGGGCACTGTCACTTAGAAACGGAATATGGATCTGTATGGTATCGGTCTGCCCAATACGATCCAGCCGGCCAATGCGCTGTTCCAGCAGATCAGGATTGAGGGGCAGATCAAACAGCACCATTTTATGGGCAAACTGAAAATTTCGTCCCTCGCTGCCGATTTCTGAGCAGATCAGTACCGGACTGCCGTTTTCCATATCGGCAAAAAAGGCGGCACTGCGGTCACGTTCCATCAGACTCATATGTTCATGGAAAGTGGCGCAATGAATTCCCCAGTGCCGGTGCAGTGCTTCGGCCAGTTCAATAGTAGTCTGGGCATTGGCAGTTATCACCAGTACCTTGTCAATATCTGTCTGGCTGCGAATGTCTGATAGCCACTCAGCCAGCCATTTAACTCTGGGATCAATCCGGTACCAGGCCTGATCCGCTAAAGGCTTACTATGGGCAAGCTGATAGAGCAGTTCCGGGTATAAAACCAGACTGGAAAAAGAATCTCCCGGATCATTTTCAGAGGTATCGTCAGACTGTGCCTGTAACTCCTGACTGAACTGCACAATACACTGTTCATACTCATCGGGTAAGGGCTGTGGATGGAAAAAGACCTGCCGTAGAGGAAAACCCTGAATAGCTGAACGGGTATTGCGAAACAGTACCCGACCGGTACCGTGGCGGTCCAGCATATGCTGGATCAGCCATTGTCGGGCCTGTTGCTGCTCCTGGCTATTATTGTTTTGAGCCAGTTGCTTCAGGGCCGTCTGAACCGGTTTGTTTTCAGAAACCTTTGCTGCTGGCTGTTCAAGTAAAACATGTTCCAGAAGCTGGTGAGTGGTATCATCAAAAGCTTTATTACCCAACAGGGTATCAATGGCATGAGCAATACGCTGATATCCCTGCTCTTCCTGTATAAAAATATCCAGCTTGGGAAAACGGTCAGGGTCAAGCAGATGCAGGCGGGCAAAGTGGCTGGCCACACCCAGCTGTTCGGGTGTAGCGGTTAACAGCAGGAGTCCCTGTACCTGGTAGGCCAGCTTCTGGATCAACAGATATTCATCACTGATTTCTTCAGGTGACCATTGCAGATGATGAGCTTCATCAACCACCAGCAGATCCCACTCACCTTCCAGAGCCTGTTGAGCCCAGAGTTCACTGCTGTTAAGAAATTCCAGAGAACATATGACCAGCTGCTCACTTAAAAACGGGTTAAGCTCATTGACCTGCTGGTGTTCGGTTATGGCCTGACAGCGCTGCTGGTCAAACAGGCTGAACATCAGGTTAAAGCGGCGCAGCATTTCTACCAGCCACTGGTGCTGCAGGTTTTCCGGAACAATAATAAGTACCCGCTGAGCTCGTTCATTAAGCAGTTGATGATGAATGATCAGACCGGCTTCAATGGTTTTACCCAGACCGACTTCATCGGCCAGCAGTACCCTGGGGGCATATCGGTTGGCCACTTCATGGGCAATATAAAGCTGGTGTGGGATCAGGGCGGTACGGCATCCGGTCAGCCCGTTGAGGGGATCATGAGAAAGGCGGTTAAGCTGTTCTATGGTCTGGTAACGTAATTCAAACCAGGATTCAGGGTCTATCTGGCCGCTGAACAGCCGTTCGGAGGGGCGGTTAAGCTGAATATAGTGATCCAGCTCCTGTTCCGGCAAGTTTATAGCATTACCGGAAGCGTCAATAGCATGATAGGTGATCAGTCCGTCCGTTTCTATAACATCAGCAATGGTGACAGACTGACCTGAAACCGTTTTGACGGTTTCACCCGCGGAATAAACAATGCGGGTCAGGGGAGCATTGGTACTGGCATAGGTACGGGTTTCATCTCCGGCAGCAAAATAAATACTGACGGTTCGCAGGTCGGTGTCAACAATCGTCCCCAGACCTAACTGGATCTCAGTATTACTAACCCACCGCTGACCAGCAATAAACTCAGTCACCCGCTAAAACCTTGCCCCTAAAACCTTATACCTAAACCCTGTAATTATTGATAAACACGAATTAAATCAGGCACTTCCTTACTGGCTTTTTCCAGCTGATCTTCAAGATCCACGGGGTTTGGCACGCGTACTGAAGGAATATTCCAGCCGCCGGGCATCGTACCTATATCGTCAGGTGCAGCAATTAAGTCATCCCACATAATAGCCAGGCCTTCTTTAGGATCGCCGGGGTTAAACCAGTCACTGGGATTTTGCTGTTTAAATGGAAATTCCTTTCGGCTCCAGAAACTGTCTTTGGAGCCAAAAGGCCAGGTTTCCCAGGGGGCATCATTGCCGTTAAAGGGTCCAAAGCCCATGTTTTTAAAGGGGCCGCTGCCGCCACGACGACCTGCATTTGGATTGTTAACCGGTGGTGGTGGCTTACTGGTATAGGTACCATTAATATACGGGTTTTTGGCGTATTCTTTCGGGATGTCAGGATCACGAATAACGACGGCTGAATTACTGGGTGCTGACTGGTTGCCCGGACCCGCAAAAGGTGGATTTAATGGCGGTGCTCCTGCAGGGCGAGGCGGTGGAGGTATATATCCCGGCCTTGTCTGTGGTACTGCCGGTACACCGTTTCTGGTATAAGGTACACCATTTCTGGCATAAGGAGGAGGCATAGCCCCAGGTCTGACGCCAGGCCCAACAACAGGACGGGGTCCGGCTACTGATCCGGGTCTGCCATAAGGTACAGGTCGATTTACAGGTGGTCTGGCTGAATAAGGTCTGATATTATTTGGATAAGGCCGAGCCTTATTATATGGGACATTGTTATACTGGGGCTTGTTATAATTGCCGGCCATCGGATGCCTGACTGGTTGGACTGGAGTCCGGTTAGCAGGTGTGCCCGGGCTGGTAACAGCCGTTCTGGGGCGGCTTACTGGTCTATTAAATGCTTCGGCAGGCGGATAACGGTATTCCTGGCCCTGGAAATTGACAGTATCAGTATTGAGCGTAGTCTCACTGGCATGGGCTCCCCCCAGACTAAACCCGACAACAGCCAGAAAAGTTGGAACTGTGCCGGCAGTCATAATTAATTTACGGTTTTGGAAGAGCATTGTTTTCTCCTTACTTCTGCTCATTTATAATAATCCATATAGTATAGTCCTTATTTGTAAATCTATCCATTATTATTTGCTAATATACTAAAATATATTTTTAAGTATAAGTTCTGGGGGTAGAATAGTTGGAAAAGAAAATACTTATGTATGAGGAGAAAGGCTTATTTTAGGTTTTTTAAAAACAGCCCCGGTACTGGATGAAGAATCGGTACAGTGGTTATTTGACGTCTATGCCTGGGCACTAGAGAATTTTGATGCCAGACTGTTCTTTGAAGACAGTATTCTGGTTATCCCTTCCAACCAGTATTTTCCGGGTACGGCATCCAGTGCAGATGAAATGGCGCAGATTATTTTTGACAAGGTCAGGGAATATGCTGGTTTAAAACACTGGCCCTGCCGTTTAAGTACGGATCAGACCTGTCTGACTCAACAGGCTCAGTTAACCATACAGGGTTCTTCTTTAAGAACGATGGAAGGGCGTATTGCTGATAGCAAGAATGAGGCTGAAAGCCTGGCTATTTTATATGACCCTCGCCAGGTGACCAATCCAGAAGTTATTATTGCTTCTTTTGCTCACACCCTGGCACATTACCTGGGTTCAATGGCGCACAATCTGCCGCCGGGCGGAGAAGATAACTGGCCGCATATTACCGAAGTGCTGGCAGTGTTTATGGGCTTTGGACTGATGTTTGCCAATAGTGCCTTTGAATACCGTAATATCACCTGCGGCAGTTGTCAGCCGCAGAAGGTTCAGCGCCAGTCCTTTCTGTCACAATATGATATTAGTTATGCTCTGGCTATTTTTGCGGTTCTTAAGAATATTCCGCTTAAGGATGTAACCCCTCATATCAAGAAATCCCTGCGCGGTTATTTTAAACGGGCTTATAAAGATGTGCAGAAACGCACAGATGAGCTGCAGCGTTTGCGGGCTTTTCATACAGCTACCGCTTTGAGCAGTGCCGACATGAAAAACTGAATCCAGATCAAGAAAAGTAGTGATTAGCTGCTTTTTTTATTTTATTTGTGATAATAATTTTACTATAGTCGTATTCAGTAATTAATAACAATAACAGGTATTAGTATGAGTGATTCTAAGTCCATTGGTATTTTGACTGCCGGAGGTGACTGTCAGGGCCTGAATGCGGCCATTCGTGGTGTGGCAAAATCGGCGATTAAACAATATGGCATGGAGGTTATCGGCTTTCTGGATGGTTTCAGAGGCCTTGCGGAGAATCGTTATGAACGTCTGGGGGATGACAGTCTGTCAGGCATTCTGACCTTTGGCGGCACCATTCTGGGTACCAGCCGGGATAAACCCCATAAAATGTCCATTGGCGACAAAGTAGTGGATACCATTGCTCAGGCAGAAGACAACTATCATAAACTGCATCTGGATGCACTGGTCTGCATCGGCGGTGGCGGGACGCAGAAAAATGCTTTGCGCCTGCTGAAAAAAACCAGTATGAACATTATTACTCTGCCCAAGACGATTGATAACGATGTCTGGGGTACCGATGCCTGTTTTGGTTATGATACCGCAGTGGAAATTGCCACCGAAGCGATTGACCGCCTGCACTCTACCGCTTCCAGCCACCATCGGGTGATGGTGGTGGAAATTATGGGGCATAATACCGGCTGGCTGACTGCGGCCTCCGGACTGGCCGGCGGTGCCGATGTGGTGGTGATACCGGAAATTCCTTATGATATTAATGTTATAAAAGATGCCCTGATTAAACGTAACCGCAAAGGCAAGCGTTTTTCTATAGTTGCTGTTGCCGAAGGTGCCCGCCCAAAAGATGAAAGTGAAATGCCAGAGGACGGTGAAGACAGTGCTGCGGTTCACCTGACTCATCGATTACAGGAATTAAGCGGCCTGGAAACCCGGCTGACCAGTCTGGGGCATGTTATGCGCGGCGGCAGTCCATCAGCCGCCGACAGAATTCTGGCCACCAAGCTGGGTACCAAAGCTGTGGATCTGATTGCTCAGGGGCAGTCTGGTGTGATGGTGGCTGAGCGGGGCGGTTATGCGGTACCGGTTCCACTGGAAGATATTGCCGGGAATCGTCGCATTATTCCAAATGACCATCCAATATTGGAAAGCCTGAGAAGTTTAGGGATTTGTTTGGGCGATTAGCTTCCTGGGAGCGCGGGTATCCTGCCCGCACTCCCAGGTTTAACATGCTTTATTAATAAACGGGTAGAGACTAGTTATTAAAATAGTCCTTTAAAGAAGGATAGTTATTATTCAGCTTTTTTAACTTTTTCTGTTTGGCCAGGATAAAACTGCGGTATTTACGGACAACAATATCCTCACGGTTGCCGTTAAGCGCCATGATTTTGTCGATTTCATGCTCCAGTTGCATAATTTCGTGCAGGAGCCGATCGGATAACTGGCTATTGCTATCCATAAATTATGTGCACATCTTGTTTCACAATAAATATCTCAATTTCAGCAAATATTCCTGCTTAGTCCTTTTTTAATTTATTTAGGATTATTTTTTCATTATAAGCATCTCTGTAACCTGCAATTGTAGGAAATTACCTAAACTTTCTGTAAGAAAGGTGATTTTTTGCTGTAAGTTGCACTTTTACTTGTATAAGGCCTGTATATTTAGACTTGCCGGTCTTTCAGACGTTCATTGAGTGAGTTATAATGCGCTGTTTTCGTTAGCTCAAAATTTTAATATTATTCATTCTAAATACTGGTTGGTTTATAAAATGCCTGTTGTTACCTTACCTGATGGTTCTGCTCGTCAATTTGATTCAGCTGTTTCAATTCATGATATCGCTGCGGATATCGGTCCCGGTCTTGCTAAAGCGGCTTTAGCCGGTAAAGTGGACGGTAAGCTGGTGGATACATCCTATGTGGTTGACAGGGATGCCCAGGTGGCCATTGTGACCGACCGTGATGAAGAAGGTCTGGACGTTATCCGTCATTCTACAGCGCATTTGCTGGCGCAGGCCGTTAAGGAACTGTTCCCCGATGCTCAGGTGACTATCGGTCCGGTTATTGAAGATGGTTTTTATTATGACTTTGCCTATAAAGAAAGTTTTACCCCGGAAGATCTGACGGCCATAGAGAAAAAAATGGCTGAACTGGTCAAACAGAATTATCCCATTATCCGTACTGTCAAATCCCGGGATAAAGCGGTTAAATTCTTCCGTGATATGGGCGAAGAATACAAGGCCGAAATTATTGAAAGTATTCCTGCCGATGAAGATTTATCCCTATACCAGCAGGGTGATTTTATCGATCTGTGCCGCGGCCCGCATGTCCCTTCTACCGGTAAGCTTAAATCCTTTAAATTAATGAAACTGGCCGGCGCTTACTGGCGCGGTGATTCCAATAATGAAATGCTGCAGCGTATCTATGGTACCGCCTGGGCCAACAAGAAAGATCTGAAAGCTTATCTGCATCGCCTGGAAGAAGCAGAAAAAAGGGATCACCGCAAACTGGGCAAGCAGCAGGATTTGTTTCATATGCAGGAAGAAGCACCGGGTATGGTGTTCTGGCATGATAAGGGCTGGATCATCTATCAGGAAGTGGAGCAATACGTACGTAAGGTACTGGTTAAAAATAATTACCAGGAAGTCCGTACGCCCCAGGTTGTAGACCGCAGCTTATGGGAAAAATCCGGTCACTGGGACAAGTTCAGCGACATGATGTTTACCACCCATTCCGAGAACCGGGACTATGCGGTTAAACCAATGAACTGCCCCTGTCATATACAAATTTTTAATACCGGTCTGAAATCCTACCGTGATTTACCTTTGCGTATGGCAGAATTTGGTTCCTGCCATCGTAATGAGCCTTCCGGTACATTGCATGGTTTAATGCGGGTAAGAAATTTTGTGCAGGACGATGCGCATATTTTCTGTACGGAAGATCAGATCCAGAGCGAAATTTCAGAATTTATTGACTTACTGTTTGCTGTTTATAAAGATTTCGGTTTTACCAATATTCAAATCAAGCTTTCCACCCGTCCGGAACAGCGGGTGGGTTCCGATGAAGTCTGGGACAGGGCGGAAGCGGCACTGGAAGCGGCTCTGGACAGTAAAAAACTGGACTGGGAGCTGCAGCCGGGTGAAGGGGCATTTTACGGCCCTAAAATTGAATTTTCTCTAAAAGACTGTATCGGCCGAGTCTGGCAGTGCGGTACGGCACAGGTGGATTTCTCCATGCCCGGCCGTCTGGATGCCCACTACATTGATGAGCACGGTGAAAAACAGGTGCCGGTGATGATTCACCGCGCCATTTTAGGCTCTCTGGAGCGCTTTATCGGTATTCTGATTGAAGAACACGCCGGTAAGATGCCTTTATGGCTGTCTCCGGTTCAGACCGTGGTTATGGGGATCACTGATAAACAGGCCGATTATGTGACTGATGTGGTCAAACAGCTAAAAGAGGCCGGTTTCAGAGCGGAAGCAGATTTAAGAAATGAAAAAATCGGCTTCAAGATCCGTGAACATACCCTGCAGCGGGTACCTTACATACTGGTTGCGGGTGACCGGGAAATCGAGAATAATACCATTGCAGTACGAACCCGTGACGGTGAAGATCTTGGAGCCATGAGTCTGGCAGATTTAATGGCTAAAATGACTCAGGAAATTAAAACTTACGGTCTTGAAAATCAATAAGTTGTTCGTTATTGAAGGTTTTTTGCTGCTTCTAAGAATGTAACTGTTCAGCGTGTTTATATTTTGTGCCAGTTCAAGGCACAATAGCTTCGCTACCTCAAGAGGCGCACGGAGAATGTGAGCGTATATCAATACGTGACCATTTGAGTACGAAAATAACGCATCTCTTTACCTACAAGAGTGGTGCAAAAGATGAATACGCTGGATAGTTACAAAAAAACTTGAATAACACAGTAGTAATTCCTTAAAAAGTTTACTAAAATACGGCGTTCAATAGACTTTGGTAAATCCGTTACAAGCGGATTAACTTATTTAAAACTAAAATTTAAACGATTTAAAATAAATAGCTAAGCAAAAGGCAGGAGAACAAACCATCGCAGCCCCAAGAAAACAGTTTGACAAGTTCAGGTCAAACACCCCTCGTATTAACGATGAAATAACCGCCAGAGAAGTTCGGGTAACAGGTTCCGACGGGGAATCACTAGGCATTATGAGCCTGATGGAAGCCAAAAAGCTTGCCGAAGCAGAAGATTTTGATTTAGTGGAAATTGCAGCAACTGCTAATCCACCCGTAGTCCGCATTATGGACCACGGAAAATTTATTTTTGAGCAGAAAAAGAAAAAGGCTCAGGAAAAGAAAAAACAGAAACAAACCCAGGTTAAAGAGGTCAAACTCAGACCGGGTACTGAAGAAGGCGATTATCAGGTCAAATTACGCAACCTGACTCGTTTTCTTGAAAATGGTGATAAAACCAAGGTTACCCTGCGTTTCCGCGGACGGGAAATGGCTCATAGAGAGCTGGGACTCGAAATGCTGGAACGGATAGCCAAAGATCTCGAAGACATTGCCAATGTTGAACAACGGGCAAAACTTGAAGGTCGTCAAATGGTTATGGTGCTATCGCCAAAAAGCAACAAAAAGTAACCACCTTGCAGAGACCTTCCTCGGGTTTTCCAGCCAGGTCAAAGTGTTACTTCATGTGCTTTTAAATTGTGCTTTAAATAAATTGCACTTTAAACTTCCTCCTTTAATCTCTTATTTTAAGAGCAAAGGCAGTGAGGTCATAACAATGCGTAAAATTTTTAGAGGTGAATTATGCCAAAAATGAAATCCAAGCGCGGCGCTTCCAAGCGTTTTCGCGTCACAGCTTCTGGTCGTATCAAGCGCGGAAATTCCAACCGCAGCCACATTCTGACCAAAATGACCACCAAGCGTAAGCGTCATTTACGTGCACCTGATGCCATTGATAAATCAGATGTTCTTTCCATCAAACGCATGCTGCGTTTAAAGTAAGATAAGGGAGTAGCGTAAAATGGCAAGAGTAAAACGTGGTGTACAGGCCCGTGCCCGTCACAAGAAAGTTATCAAGCAGGCGAAAGGTTATTCAGGACGCCGTAAAAATGTCTATCGCGTTGCGGTTCAGGCCGTAACCAAAGCCGGTCAATACGCCTATCGTGACCGTCGTCAGCGTAAGCGTCAGTTCCGTCAGTTATGGATTGCCCGTATCAACGCCGGTGCGCGTGAGCACGGTTTAAGCTATAGCCGTATGATCAATGGCCTGAAAAAAGCCAATATCGAAATCGACCGTAAGGTACTTTCTGATATGGCCATTACCGACAAACCAGCATTTGCTGCTATCGCTGAACAGGCCAAAGCAGCACTTTCTGCATAGCCGGAACCGATTGCCGACCCTGAAGCCTATAATATCTGAACAGTTAAGTTTCTAAACCGTTATTTGTCTCAGGGTTGGGATCAACAAAAGGGGAAAGGCGAAAGTCTTTCCCTTTTTTCGTTTAGCTTTTCGTTACGTTGAGCTGAATAAACAAAACCTATCCAACATTAACAATTACCAATAACAAACAGAGGTACATGGTGGAAAACCTGGAAAACCTGGACAAGCTGGTTGATGAAGCACAAAACGCCATACAAAATGCAGCACAAATCGATGCTCTGGAACAGATCCGGGTGCAGTATCTGGGCAAAAAGGGCGCAATTACCGCTTTAATGAAAGAGCTGGGCAAATTATCAGCAGAAGAAAGGCCCAAAGCTGGGCAGGTGATTAACCAGGCCAAACAGGCTGTGCAGCAGGCCATTGCAGATAAAAAGTCTGCTCTGCAGGCCGCCGCCCTGGCAGAAAAACTGCAGGCGGAAAAAGTGGATGTTACCCTGCCGGGACGTGGTCAGCGTATCGGCGGTCTGCATCCGGTATCCAGAACCATGCAGAGAATTGAGTCCCTGTTTGCTGAAATGGGCTTTGAAGTGAAAACCGGTCCGGAAGTTGAAGACGATTACCATAACTTTGAAGCGCTTAATATTCCGGAATCGCATCCGGCACGTGCCATGCACGATACCTTTTATTTTGATCCCCATACGGTATTAAGAACCCATACCTCGCCAGTACAGATCCGGACTATGGAAGCCCAGCAGCCGCCTTTGCGTATTATTGCTCCGGGGCGGGTTTATCGCTGTGATTCCGATGTGACCCATACCCCTATGTTTCACCAGGTAGAAGGTTTAATGGTGGATGAAGAAGTCAGTTTTACGGATTTAAAAGGTATTCTGGACGATTTTCTGAAACAGTTTTTTGAAAAAGACCTGAAAGTCCGTTTCCGGCCTTCTTACTTCCCCTTTACCGAACCCTCGGCAGAAGCCGATATAGAATGTGTGATGTGCGGCGGCGAAGGCTGTCGCGTATGCAGTCATACTGGCTGGCTGGAAGTGCTGGGCTGCGGCATGGTACACCCCGAAGTGTTCCGCCACTCCGGCATCGACAGTGAAAAATACACCGGTTTTGCCTTTGGTATGGGGGTAGAACGACTGACTATGCTGCGTTACGGGGTCAATGATTTACGACTGTTTTTTGAAAATGATTTACGTTTTTTAAAACAGTTTGCCTGATAACTTATATATCAGCTTAAATATAAAGAATAAATTCCAGGAAAAATACAAAAATGAAGTTCAGTGAACAATGGCTAAGAGAATGGATAAACCCGGATTTAAGTACTGATGCATTAGGTCATCAGCTGACCATGGCCGGTCTGGAAGTGGATGCCATTGAACCGGTAGCCCCTGACTTTAATGGCGTTGTAGTCGGTAAAATTCTCAGCTGCGATAAGCATCCTGATGCGGATAAACTACAGGTTTGTCAGGTGGATGTGGGTAGTTTGTCAGAAGCCCCTCTGCAGATAGTCTGCGGTGCCAGAAATGCCCGTGCCGGTCTGCTGGTGGCCTGTGCCATGATCAAGGCGGTGCTGCCCGGTGATTTTAAAATTAAAAAATCCAAATTACGCGGTGTAGTGTCTATGGGCATGCTCTGTTCAGAAAAAGAGCTGGGTCTGGCCGATAGCGCGGAAGGCATAATGGAGCTACCACAGGATGCACCGGTAGGAACGGATATCCGTGATTATCTGCAGCTTAATGATGTCAGTATTGAGCTGGGTGTAACCCCCAACCGCGGTGACTGCTTCTGTCTGGCCGGTGTGGCCCGTGAAACCGGCGTATTTACCCGTGAAACCGTCACTCCCGTTGAGATACAGCCCCAGCCGGTAACTATTGAGGATAAGCCGCAAATCAATATTCAGGCCGCAGAAGCCTGTCCACGTTATGCCGGACGGATCATTAAAAATGTCAATACCAAAGCAGAAACACCGCTATGGATGAAAGAAAAACTGCGCCGCTGCGGTAACCGCTCCATCAGTCCGCTGGTGGATATTACCAATTATGTGATGCTGGAACTGGGTCAGCCCATGCATGCTTTTGACCTGGCTAAAATTAACGGCGGTATTACTGTCCGTATGGCCGCTGAAGGTGAAAAACTGGTGCTGCTGGACGGACAGGAAATCAGCCTGAATGCCGATAACCTGGTGATTGCTGATGATCAGCAGGCTCTGGCTCTGGCCGGTATTATGGGTGGCGACAGTTCAGCGGTCAGTGATGACACCTGTGATATTTTACTGGAAAGTGCCTTTTTCGCACCGGAAAAAATCATTGGCAAGGCCAGAACGCATGGTCTGCACACTGATTCCTCCCATCGTTTTGAGCGGGGCGTAGCACCGGATCTGCAGCTTAAAGCACTGGAACGGGCTACCGCACTGATCCTGGAAATTGCCGGTGGTGAAGTCGGGCCGGTGGTTGAGCAGTGTCATGAGGAGTATATTCCAAAGCCCCAGCCTATTGTGTTGCGTAAAGAGAAAATGACCCGGGTTCTGGGCATAGAAATTGACGATAAAACTGTGAAGGATGTCCTACAGCGTCTGGAAATGGATGTGCTAGACTGTGCAGAAGGCTGGCAGGTAACAGCACCGGCTTTTCGTTTTGATATTGCCTTTGATGTGGATCTGGTTGAAGAAATCGGGCGTATTTACGGTTATGATAATTTACCGGCGACTCTGCCCCATGGTTCCATTACCATGGCAGCCTGTCCAGAAGACCGTATTGATGAGGCCCGGATCAAAAACCTGATGGTGGATCTGGGTTACCAGGAAGCCATCTGTTACAGCTTTGTAGAACCCAAAGCACAGAACCTGATTACGCCGGATAATCCCGGTATCCGGCTCTCCAATCCGATTTCAGAAGATTTATCGGTAATGAGAACCAGTTTATGGGCCGGACTGATTGGCGCACTGGTGTATAACCAGAATCGTCAGCAAAACCGTATCCGCCTGTTTGAAGTGGGTTCACGTTTCGTACCGGATGCAGAAAGCGGCGATTTACTGCAGGAAGTTATGATTGCCGGTATTATCAATGGCAGCGTGTTTCCGGAGCAATGGGGTGAGAACAGCCGGAATGTAGACTTTTTTGATTTAAAAGCCGATATTGAAGCACTCTTGAGTTTAGGCGGAGATTTGTTAAGCTATCGTTTTGTAGCTGAACAGCACCCGGCCTTGCATCCGGGACAAAGTGCCCGAATATATAAAGATAATCAGGCAGTTGGCTGGATGGGGACTCTGCATCCAGAGGTGGCCAAAGCCTTTGATGTTAAGAGCACAAGTATACTTTTTGAACTGGATTTTGACGCAGTTTCGGCTGCAAAAGTGCCGGATTTCAAAATTTTATCAAAATTCCCTGCAATTCGCCGAGATATTGCTATTATTGTAGATGACGGTGTGGAATCATCTGCTATAATTAATACTGTTCGCCAGACCGCTGAACGAACCCTGGATGCTCAAAGCAGTGTCGCTGTAGAACTGTTTGATGTCTATGTGGGGGAGGGCGTTGAAGCAGGTAAGAAGAGTCTGGCCCTGAGTTTGAGCTTGCAGGAACAATCCCGTACTCTGAAAGATGACGAGATTGATACTCTGATCCAGGCAGTACTGAGTGATCTTGAGCAACAACATAAAGCAAAACTAAGAGATTAATTATGGCGCTGACCAAAGCCGATATGGCTGAAAAATTATTTGAAGAACTGGGCCTTAACAAACGCGAAGCCAAAGAGTTTGTTGAAGCCTTTTTTGAAGAGCTGAGAATTGCTCTTGAAACAGGTGGGCAGATTAAACTGTCCGGTTTTGGTAATTTTGATATTCGGGATAAAAACGAGCGCCCGGGTCGTAACCCAAAAACCGGAGAAGAAATACCCATTTCTGCACGTCGTGTCGTTACATTTAAACCTGGACAAAAACTAAAGGCTCGGGTAGAAGCATATGCTGGAAGCGTCGAATAATAATGAACTTCCCGTTATACCGGGAAAACGATATTTTACTATTGGGGAAGTCAGTGATTTATGTGATGTAAAACCTCACGTACTTCGCTACTGGGAGCAGGAGTTTCCAAAACTCAAACCCGTTAAGAGACGGGGTAATCGCAGATATTATCAGCGTCAGGACGTGATTATGATCCGTCAGATCCGCAGTCTGCTCTATGAGCACGGCTATACCATTGGCGGAGCCCGACAGAAGCTGGAAGGGGAAGAATCCAAAGAGGATGTTACTCGTAGCCATCAGATTATTGCCCAGCTAAGAACCGAACTGGAAGAAGTTCTGGATATTCTTAAAAGCTAGACTAAAAGTTTATTTAAAAAAAACCGGTGCTTGTGCCGGTTTTTTTATGCCTATTTATATTTATGTTTTACCAAAAGAACCTATGATCACTAAAAATGATATAGAACAACTATTTGCCAAAATGCGTAAAGCCGGCTGGAATATGGAGCAGGCACTGGCCTGGGGTTATTTTTTTAAACATCAGAGCCGGGAACCGCTGGAAAAACTGGCAGAAATTCTGGCTTCAAAAGGTTACGAAGTGGTTGATATTAATCAGTCATTTCCGGATGAGATGTGGTGGCTGCAAATTGAGAAAATTGAGCAGCATAGTATTGATTCGCTGGATCAGCGTAATCAGGAATTTTATCAGCTGGCTAAACAGTATCACATCCATGCTTATGACGGCATGGATGTGTCACCGGTGGATTTTTAGTTGGTTACAGGATGGTGTTGTTAGTGACAGCCACAGCCGCTTTCATCACCGGCATCACCTGTACCGCCGCCGCAACAACCACTGCTGTGTTCATGTACCTGCTGGTTTTCTGCTGCAATACCCATTTCCAGTTCTTCCGGGCTGGGATCACGAATCTCTTCAATAGTGACAGAAAAACTGACGTCCTTACCGGCTAATGGGTGGTTATGATCCATAATAACCGTATCATCCTGAATTTCCCTGACCACGACCATAACGGGCTGACCATTTTCATCCTGTCCCTGTAATACCATGCCTTCTTGCAGTTCCAGATGAGCCAGATGCTCTTTAGGTACACTTTGCACGGCTTCAGGATTGTAATCACCATAGGCTTCGGATGCTGGAATTTCCAGATCAGAAGAATCACCGATATTCATTTCGGCAATACGGCTTTCCAGTCCGGGCATCATCTGACCACGGCCATACATAAAGAATAAGGGGGCTTCATCACCCATATTTTGATCAATAATATCGCTGTCAACGGATGCTGTGTATTTAATTGCTACAATCTGGTCTTGTGTAATGGCCATAGTTCTCTCACTGTTTTAAATAAACCTCACTTATAAACCATTTTTATCAAAGTGGCAATGAAAGCGGTTTAATTGTAAGCAATAATTTTAAAATTGTGCACCAGCACC
>JALTKC010000258.1 GCA_027076245.1 Gammaproteobacteria bacterium | reverse complement strand
GATCAGGGTCAACCCCCATTCGTCCCACATAAAAAGCCAGTGACCAGCGTTCATGATCAGATAACTCTGTAAACGCCCGCATAGCCGTACCATTTACCCCCTGGGTAATGGTGCTAAACAGACTATATAAGGTGCGTTGACTGTAACGCTCCCCGTCATGGAAATTGGTGGGAGCCGGCTCCAGTGTTTTCCCCATTTCACCATCACCAAAACCCTCTGCCCCGTGACAGGATGAACACTGTTGCTGATACAGGGAAGCCGCCCGGTTTAAATCAGGCTTTTTATGGGGGGTGGAAATAATTTGGTAGCCCTTGATGATTTTCATGCGCATCTGGGCGGACAGCTTGTTTACCGCTTTTGCGTCTGCCTTGTTCTCTATCATACTGATAAGCTTCTCCACATCCTTTAAAAGTGAAGCCTTAACCTCGCCTTCAGGCAACTGCTGAAACTGCTGCTGGATACCGGCTGTAAAATCCTGCATTTCCGCATATTCCCCGGGATTCACAATCTGTCCATTTTCAACAGCCCCACTGTAATCCACCCCCACATAATCAATTAACTGCAATAACTGCTGGGTTCCAGCCTGTGCTGAAGAAAGGGAGATCAGAAAAACAAACAGATAGGTATATATGCGCATGGCTACAAACACTAAGCAAAATTTAAGAGAAGCGAAATTATAATGATTCTCATTTAGTAAGTAAAGACAACAGATAGTTCAGGGAAATTAGCCATTGACCTGCTTAAACCGCATCACATGGGCCTTTCAGCCCTGATTCGGGAAACGCATCGGAATTATTAAATCAGTATATTTTGATATAAAACAATAAATATTGCATTTCTACATGAGAATCATTTGCATTCGTAAATGCGATATGTATAATTCTCCCCACTTGAGACATACACGTTTGATTTTTAATTTGCTGGAGACCCTTATGAAACACACTCGATTATCCTCATCCATTGCCGCTGCATTATTGCTGACATCTGGCGCAAGTATGGCCGATAGCATCAGCCTGCAACAGCAGCTGGACGCACTGAAAGCGGAAAATCAGACCATTATGGAACGCCTGAACGCCACTATGGATATGGTCGAGTCTGGTTCAGATAACAATAC
>JALTKC010000257.1 GCA_027076245.1 Gammaproteobacteria bacterium | reverse complement strand
GGTAATACTGCGTACATCGGATTTAGAATCCGGCTCAAGCGGCTGCAGGTAAAAACGATAAAAACGCATAATATCCACGGGTGAATCATCATCACCCCAGCTGACGTTTAGTGCCGCCAGTTTAACCACTTTTAGCAGTACAATGGGGCTTTCATCCTGAACAATGGATATGACTCTGAATACACCCGGCGATATAGTCTGCGGTTGTTCTGAAACCGTATTGATTTCGACTTCACAATTCACTTCATACAGATTCAGGCGCCCCTTTGGCTGCAGTTCACCGTATTGTAAAAAGGCTCTGGCCGATTCCGGATGTACTTTTAAAGGCTGTAGAATTTCAATGGTGGCCTGAGCATCCGCTTCAATGTAATTGCCATTTGAATGGATCAGGGTCGGCTGACAGCCTGCCAACATAAGGAACAGGATAAAACGGGTGATTAGTTTCATTTTGGGTATATCCAGTAAACATTTATTGACTGTAATAATGTAATAACAAAAACATTCTCAGGATACCACTTTTTTTAACAAACCCTTAATATCCCACGGCTTGTCTGCCATTTTTCTGTCTCCGGTTGTTGCCCGTTTTAAACCTTCGGTTATTTCTTCTACCTCAATACCAAAAGTACCCAGGGAATAGGTATTAATAATTTTAGGTCTGACATTTTCAGCCCCTTCCCCCGCTGCTTCATTAATAGCATAGAGATCCAGCACTTTATAGGTAGTGACCGGTTTGCGGTTAATATCTCTTAAAATAAGCACCTGGGGTAATAACTGGTTTCTGGAATGCTGCTCAACAATAATCGCAATTTCTTTTGAATTTAATTCGACAATAGAGCCGACCGGATAAATACCAATAGAGCAGATAAACTCTTCCACCAGTTCCGCCATAAATTTTTTATCACGCAGCCTGTATAAATGCTCAACGGCTCGGGTCGGATCCAGAGAGTTTTCCTGTTTACGGCGATTAGTGATTTCTTCATAATAGGTAACCAGACCCGCCAGTTGTGCCAGAAAAGGGATCTCCTGCTCCATCAGTCCCATGGGATAACCTGAACCATCAAAACGCTCACAATGAGCCCGGATAATAGTAATAATGGCCTGTGGTGTCCGCCCCATTATTTTCAGAGCATCCAGGGTCAGATCAACATGTTTCTGATATTCTTTTAAATCTTCCCCTGCCAGCTCATCTTCTTTTTCCAGTAGTTCTTTGGGCAGTTTTGCCTTGCCGATATTGCATAATAACAGGGCAATAGACAGATTGTTCATTTTTTCTTTTTCCAGGCCCAGATGACGGGCAAAGGCAATGGCCCAGATGGAAGTTCGAAGTGAACGGTTATGAGAGTGGGTGTCTTTTTCATGCAGGCGGGTTAACCAGAGCAAGGCATCGGGATTTCGTACCACGCTGTCCACAACCGCGGTTGCCGTCCGTTTTACCGTTGGCATATCAATAACACCACCGGTCTGAGCATTGGCGAACAGATCACTGGCAGTAACGGTTATCTCTTTATATAACTGATTGGCGGTACGAAATTCTGTGGTAAACGTAGTGCTTTTTCGATACTCATTATCATTTCTGATATTCTGCCGTTTGGATTTACGGCTAAAGGTCAGATCCTTGATATCCGTATTAGCAAGGGTTTTGATGGAGGAAAAGGTAATTTCAGTGTTAGCAATGATTTTGATTCTGGAAAGCAGAGAGGGATCGACCTGACCATTGTATTTAATTTTCTCCCTCGTCAGTTCCACGTCAATATAAACAAACTGGCACAGGCGCTCCAGTTTTTCTATATCTTTAATGGTTTCAATATAAAAGCCTTCCAGCAGGTAATCGGTTTCCAGCCAAGGTCTGTCCAGCGCCGAAACATACATACCAATAGCCAGGTTGTGTGTCAGGACTTTTTCTGTTTTAACCGCCATAAATTCTCAAAATTTGTATTACTTTCACAGACCAGATACCCCTGAAATCATTTCTCCAATAAGAAAAAGTGGTTATTTCAATACTATAGAGCAATATGGGCTGAATATCACTTTATGCCGGGATAATGCTCTGGGTGATTAGACTTTAGTCTAGTTTTTAAAAAGTTATTCAATTTTACCCTGCCTTTACCAGGTGTTTTAAAGTATTTATAGTCAATGACTTTCAAATCAGCAACAAAACATCAAAGTCACTATAATTTGTTGATTTTATTGACATTAAAATATGGCAATTAATTGCTCAATATGTAATCAAAATGTCATAAAAGCAATAATTGCAAGCCTCATACAGGTTTACCCAATGTTTATTCACAAAGTTATCCACAGCTTCTGTGGATAAGGATCTAAGTCACTGATTTTAAATTCTGAACGTGTGATTAACCAAAGAAACAAACCTGAACCACATTTTATAAAACCCGGGACGATTTTATTTAATAAAATACCTTTACTGCATTGATACTTTATGCGGGATCGGGCATGATTTAGTATTAGATAAATACTATCTAAGGCACATTATCATTAATAAGGAATCAAGAATGAAATCAAAATTTATCATTACTTCAGCAATTGTTGCATTATTTGTATCCAACCTGGCCATGGCCGAGCAAAACAAGCCGTCTACATCTGAAAGTATTCTGGTCGAACAGCAGCTGGAAGTTCTGGAAATTAACAAGGATGAACGCTGGGTTATGCTTAAAGACCGCTCCGGATTCACCAAAAAAGTAGAAGTAGGTGAAGGTACAAGAAATTTTGATCAGCTTAAAGTCGGTGATTTAATTAATGTTAATTATGCTGAAACCATTGAAATAAAAGCATTTGGTAAAGATGCTATTAACATGGGAACAGAAGCAGAAGCCATTTTTGCCCGTACACCTGAAGGTGCCAAGCCCGGCGGCGCTCTTGCAGCCGCTAAAACCATTGTTGTTACCATCAGCAGCATTGATCTTGAGCATAATCTTGTTACACTTAAAGATAAGCAGGGCAATACCCGTACTTTCAGACCACAGATCCCTGGTAAGTTAAAACAGGTAAAAGTGGGTGATAAAGTAGCTATTTCCGTTGCCAAAGCCATGTCAATTTCTGTTGATGATGACAAAAAATAAGACCTGACACTTATATCAGTATCGCTGGAGAATTTTTCCGGCGATACGTTTCAGGCTTGAAACCTAAATTGATCAGTTGAAAATGCCATACAGATATATACAAACACTTCTTTTACAAGGAAAAAGTTTACAGGGAAAAAAACGTTCAGTTTTCTTAATAAACATAATGGCTATGGGTACTGCCCTGCTTTTCAGTCAGTATGCCTGGTCTGTCACCATTTCCCAATGCGTACAGGCAGACGGTACCATCGAATTTACCAATCAGGGCTGTTCCCAGTCCAGTAAACTCAGTGCCCGGCGGGTATTCAGTAACGATCTCACCCAGTCCTATATCAAAAATACACGCACAACCAGACACGTTTCTAAACGCAAGCAAAAACCATTTAGACAGAAAGATTTTATTAAACTGCAATCTCAGTTGCTTCAGGCTCACAGCCTGTCTGAAATGGAACAACTCAGTCGAACCATTATGTATAAAGTGAATGATCATGCCCGCAAGGGCAACCTGAGAGCCGCTTATAATATGATTGCAGCCACCTACGCCAGGTTAGCCAAAGAACATAAAAAGAAACAGTGGGAAGGCCAACCGGTTCCGGAACATTCTCTGAAAATTCAGAAACTGTTTGAAAGCATATTAATAACCCAGTCAACCACCTCCAGACCGGAAGAAATGACCCTGATTATCCAGAATGCCTGGAATCAACTGCAGAGCAATATTTAAAGCTAAGTTAATTCAGGTTCAAAGAATATTCTTCTGTACTAGATTTTCAATATCTGCTAGGGCTGAACGGCCTTTCTGTTCAAATATTTCCAGCATTTTCTGTGCCGTATTAAACCAGTGCCGTTCAGACTGCTCTGTTATCTGCTTCAATGCAGACAGGCTCTTATTACTCAACCATTGCTGATAAGCCGTTAACAGTAAGGGGAATAGTTCCCGACGCATCCCCTTGAAGTTAGCAAAATAAAAATGTATCTGGGCATCATCCTTATTGTCTATTAAACGGGGTAAGGTTGATATGGCGTCTGCAATATGATCTTTTACCGCCCGCGCCATAAATTCACTTTTGGAACGCGGCATCTGCAGCACCATTTCTGACCATTGTGTTCCCAGAAGCCTGCTGGATTCTATCTCACCTATTTCATGAAACAAAATGGTATCGGCTTCCAGGGAGGCCATTTGTTCTAATGAGCTTTCCGGTTGCTGCTCGAAGTTATAACAGGCCAGGGCTTTTGCCAGGGGATTATCACTATTATACCAATGTGATTCTTCGTATTTTTCCCAGATAAAACGTTTTAAGGATTCCTTACGGATATAAATGGAGCGGTTCTGACTCATTCCCGGCGGGGCCGCCAGCTCTCTTGCATATTCATGACCGCAAATATAAAGCTGGTAATCTTTATAACGGGTCTGACTTTCCAGATCGGCAAGGAAAAAAACCGGTTTACCGTAATTACCATAACCACCGCTGTAAACCAGCTGTTCTGGTTCAAGTGCTGAATTGATTACGTCTGCCTCATAACAGGAAACCGCCTGCCCGTTTATATGCAGTTCCCTGAAAGGCTCTTCTTCCAGTGAGTCCCACCAGGCTTCTCTTTCCATTAACCATTGACCAATATCATCGTTGGATAAATTTTCAGAAAAAGGGATCTGTTTTTCCCAGCGATAAAATTCACGCATTTTAAGCAGATAAATACACAGGGTATAGTTACCTGCATACTGGGCATCAGAAATATGGCAGTTTCTGGAAATGGTCTGCTTTAACTGTTCCAGTGCAATTTCCGGCATATAATACTCACTCATTATTGTAACGTTTCATAATTTTCTCTTTGGAGTCAACTTAAAAGCGGCCCCTTTATAGACAGTTCTGGGGCCAGTAATTTGACCGGTCATTCTGTTTTTCTAAAAGTTATTCAGTTCTGAGCACTTTTAGAAAAATATAACAAAAATCGTAAGAATTTTTATTGCTTTGTCAATAGAAATAAATAAAAAACAACTATCCTTTTGTTTTACAAGAGGTTATTTTATCATAATTTATTATAGCAATAGGTAACAAATATATTATAAACCGCTGATTTCATGGCATATAGTTTATTTACACAAAGTTTATTCACAGACTTATCCACAGGCTTACCTGTTCCGCCAATTGAATTTCAGATATTTCCGGAAAGACTGTATTTCAT
>JALTKC010000256.1:11861-18409 GCA_027076245.1 Gammaproteobacteria bacterium | reverse complement strand
ACCGATCCTGCGACCATTAAAATCATGCGTAAAACCATGATTGAATGGTCCTATAAAGCCCAGCGTCTGGGGCATCAGGCGGCGCGTTATTTTGGCCTGCTGCCCAGAGGAAAACAGCCTCATGTTACTCATGGTAAGGTGCCGGTTAAAGAACAGGTGATTAACTTTGTTAAAAAACCCATGCCGGCGGATATTCCCTCTCAAACCACCCGTCAGCTACTGGGTATTGAGGATAATACCACGGTGCCGATTTTACGGGATCCTCAGAAAGTCAGTGAAGATTCCGATTCGGTCTTTTATTTTCCCGGCTGCGGCTCAGAACGTCTGTACAGCCAGGTGGGGCTGGCCACTTTAGCCATGCTGTATGACACCGGTGCACAGACCGTGCTGCCGCCGGGCTATTTATGCTGCGGCTATCCCCAGACGGCCGGTGGTGAAGCCGCCAAAGGTCAGGCCATTTCCACAGACAATCAGGTATTGTTTCACCGTATTGCCAATACCCTGAACTATATGGACATTAAAACCGTGCTGGTGTCCTGCGGCACCTGCATGGATCAATTACTGCATTATCAGTTCCAGCAGATTTTCCCCGACTGCCGTTTGCTGGATATCCATGAATACCTGGCTGAAAAGGGCTATGCTCTGAATGAAAACCAGCAGGAAGGCGGTTATATCTATCATGATCCCTGTCATACTCCCATTAAAACCCATCAGCCTTTAACCGTGGCCAAAGATATCCTGGGGGATAATGTCATCCTCTCGGATCGCTGCTGCGGTGAGTCAGGCACTCTGGCGGTCTCCAGACCGGATATTTCTACCCAGCTGCGCTATCGCAAGCAGGAAGAACTGAATAAAAATATTAAAACTCTGCAGCTGCAGACAGCAGACAAAGCCGTAAAATTGGTCACCAGCTGCCCGGCCTGTCAACAGGGCCTCAACCGCTACCGGGGCGAAACCGGTATGACGGCTGAATATATTGTGGTGGAACTGTGCCAGAAAACCCTTGGAGACACCTGGCAGAAAGATTTTATTGAAAAAGTGACCCGGGGAGGGATTGAACGGGTATTGCTGTAGCACTTGTAGACAATTACTTAAAGCTATTTCAATTTATAGCAGATTATTAACACAGCTTCTTGATTTTAACTGTACTTACTCATAAGATAATACTATGGTATTATCTTATGAGGTGTATATAATGTCCAGTGTAACAATTAAAGAAACCACCAGTGTAAAACTGGATAAAGGAGCTAAAGAGGAAGCTAAACGCATTTTTAGTCAGTTAGGTTTAACCATGGGAGAGGCATTTAATTTATTTATCCATCAGGTTTCTCTGAATCAGGGGCTACCTTTTGAGGTAAAGCTCCCCAATAAACTGACCCGAAAAGTCATAAAAGAAGCTCGTGAAGGTAAAAATATCGATGATTTTTCAGTAGATGAACTTAACGATCATTTAAATAAGTCGTTAAATGAAGTTAAAAAGGCATAAACAGTTTTTAAAAGACTGGAGTAAAACCAGACTGACTGATGGACAGTTTGTAAAATTTATTCAGTTTGCAGAATGTTTGCGTGTAGAAAGTCCATTGCCTGCAGAGTCAAAAGATCATGCATTAAACGGCGAGTATCAGGATTGCAGGGAGTTTCACCTCGGTGGTGATATGCTGGTCATTTATTTAGTGGCAGAAACAGAAATAATTTTTCTTAGACTGGGGACACATAGTCAGTTATTTAAATAATTGGCTATGTGTCTGAACTGTCATTAAACTGGAGACTAAAATCCTTCCTTAACCCCATCAGGCGTACCCACCAGCAGAACATCTGCCGGACGCATGGCGAACAGGCCGTTGGTGACGACGCCGACAATATTATTGAGTTGTTCTTCCAGCTTAACCGGTTCCATAATTTCCATGCCATGAATATCCAGAATCACATTGCCGTTATCGGTAGTAAAACCTTCCCGCAGTACCGGCTCACCGCCCAATTTGACTATCTCACGAGCCACATAACTGCGTGCCATGGGGATGACTTCAACCGGCAAAGGGAATTTGCCCATATAACTGACCAGCTTGGTTTCATCCACAATACAGACAAACTTGTCAGCCACGGCAGCCACGATCTTTTCCCGGGTCAGAGCGCCGCCGCCGCCTTTAATCAGATGCAGCGCCTTATTGGTTTCATCGGCACCATCAATATAAACAGACATGGAATCCACTTCATTGAGGTCAAATACCTCAATACCATGTCCGCGTAAACGTTCTGCGGTGGCTTCCGAGCTGGCGACAGTACCATTGATCTTGTGCTTTATTTTGGCCAGTTCATCAATAAAAAAATTGGCAGTAGAGCCGGTTCCTACACCGATAATGGTATCCGGAACCACATGTTCGATAGCGGCCCTTGCAACGGCCTGTTTCATTTCATCTTGATTCATTGTATTTCCTTGAGCAGTCTTGAACCGAATTTAGCGTTAAATTTTTTGTGTCATTATCCTTGATTTTCCTTTAAAGTGCCAGAGTAAGCCGCTATCGAAGATCCGGGATAGACAAAGTTTTGAATAATTGGTAGCTTTGTCTGATAGATGACCGTTAACTTTAAAAAGTTAGTTGAAATTAGTCAGTTGAAATCAAACTGAAATATATATGTTAGAGTATTTATGTTAAAAAACTTATGTTAGAAAGTTATGTAAAAAAAATCCTCAAAGCCAGGGTTTATGAGATTGTAGAAAAGGTACCGCTGGATGAGGCGGTTAATTTGTCCCTGCGTACCGGGAATCAGGTTCTGCTTAAGCGGGAGGATCTGCAGCCGGTGTTTTCCTTTAAACTGCGCGGTGCCTATAACAAAATTGTGCAGTTGACGGATGAGGAGAAAGCCCAGGGGGTGATTGCTGCTTCAGCGGGGAACCATGCCCAGGGTGTGGCTCTGTCGGCCAGTAAGATGGGGATTGATGCTCTGATTGTTATGCCTAAAACCACACCGGATATTAAAGTGACCGCCGTAAAGCGTTTGGGTGCCAGGGTGGAGTTGTATGGCAATAGTTATGATGAAGCTTATGAGCATGCCCGCAAGCTGGAAGAGGTTCAGGGGTGGACATTTATTCACCCTTATGATGATCCGGATGTTATTGCCGGTCAGGGTACGGTGGGTATGGAGATTATGCAGCAGTGCAGTACGGTGCCCGAAGCGATCTTTGTACCGGTGGGTGGCGGCGGTCTGATTGCCGGAGTGGCTACTTATGTTAAATATCTTTATCCGCAGACCAAAATTATTGGGGTTGAGCCGGATGATGCCGGTTCCATGTATGAAGCCTTACGGGCAGATGAGCGGGTATTGCTGGATCAGGTGGGGATCTTTGCTGACGGTGTAGCAGTTCGACAGGTAGGTAAGGAAACCTTCAGAGTGGCGCGGGAATGTGTGGATGAAGTGCTGCTGGTCAGTGCCGATGAGATCTGTGCGGCCATTAAGGATATTTTTGATGATACCCGTACGGTGACTGAACCGGCAGGAGCACTGGCAGTGGCCGGCTTAAAAAAATACATCCGGGAACGGGAGTTACATAATAAAACACTGGTGGCTATTAACAGCGGCGCTAATATCAATTTTGACCGGCTGCGGCATGTGGCGGAACGGGCGGAACTGGGTGAAAACCGGGAACTGCTGTTCTCGGCGACGATTGATGAGCGTCCCGGCAGTTTCCTGAAGTTCTGTAAAATTATTGGTACCCGGGGCATTACCGAGTTTAACTATCGTTATTCCAGTGACAAGGTGGCGCATATTTTTGTGGGTGTTAAGGTGTCTAATGCTGAAGAAGAAAAAGAAGAGCTGTTTAAGGTACTGGAAAGCAAGGGCTATCCGGTGATTGATTTAAGTGATAATGAAATCGCCAAGCTGCATTTACGTCATATGGTGGGCGGACATGCTCCGGGCATTAAAAATGAACACCTGTACCGTTTTGAATTTCCCGAGCGCCCTGGTGCCTTATTACGTTTTTTAAGAGGCATGGGGCAGAACTGGAATATCAGCCTGTTTCATTACCGTAATCACGGTGCCGCATTTGGCCGGGTTCTGGCCGGTATTCAGGTGCCGGACAGTGATCTGGATGAGTTTAATCAATATCTGGATGAACTGGGCTACCACTACTGGGATGAGACTCAAAATCCGGCATATGTGGAATTTCTGGTCTAAAACCTGAACTTTAGTCTAAACTTGCTGTTTTTTTAAGTTTTATTAAAAAAATATGTAGGAAACGTCTTGCATTCTGTATTTATTGTTGGCAATATACCCCTGCAATGTAAGTGCTTATAAACCATTTAACATCCTATTTTATATAGATTAATTCTAAAGTTGTAGATAAGGTCTTATATAATCTGGTTTGACTATGTTTTACAGAGAATGTTTTACAGAGAATGGTTTATAAATGAAGTGCTAAAAATAATAAAAACAAACTACATTAAAGGGCTTTTCAAGTGACTCATTTTCATTTGACTGATAAACGCCGCAAGCGTCTGAATACTAAATTAAGTACCACAAAAAGAGGGTTCAAACAGGATCCCATCGTAGTACTTGCCTATGTTGTACTTCTGGGGGTTTTATTAAGCGGATTTACTTCTTTTGGGTTTTAACCTGCTTCAATAAAAATACCTTAAGCCTTTCTCCGTAACAATGGCATGCAGTGGTATGTCCCAGGGCTGTGCCTGCAGGGCATCCACTTGCTGTAATTCATGAGCAATGCCTACAAACAGAGGATGATGTTTGCGGGTGTGCCTGCTGGTTTGTCCCTGTCGTCTTAAATGGCTTAAGGCTCTGTCATAGTAGCCGCCGCCCATACCCAATCGATTTCCCTGAGGATCAAAGGCCACTAAGGGGGCCAACACCAGATCCAGTTGCCGTGCACTTTTCAGGTGTTTTTTCTGATACACCGGTTCCGGAATTCCAAAACTGTTTTTCCTCAGACGGGTGTTCTTATTATAGGGTGCAAAAGCCATAAGACCGTTTTCCCTGGACAGAATAACCGGCAGGTAGCATTTTTTATAATGGCCGTGTATTTTATTAATTAAAGGGGATAAATCGACTTCTCCATCAGCACTCAGATAAAGAGCAATATGTATGCTGTAGCGGTAAAAGCGCGAATGAATAATATGCCGGCTGATAATACTGGAATGCTGATGCTGCTGAATTCGGGACAGATGTCGACGAGCCTGGCGGATCTGTATGCGTAATGGTTGGGCTGATGGGTTCAAGTTCAGTGTATTCAGGCTAACTAAATCAGTCTCAGTTATAAGAAGTTGTCAGGTGGACAGGCTGGAAATAGTAAGGTGAAAGAACCGCCTGAAAGGTCGTAAACTTTCGCTCTTGAACCTATCGGTTCAAGTGGGGATCTGACTGATAAATCAGGCTATCTGCTCAATGGCTGTATTAAAACAGCCGGAGGCAGGCTTGCACACATTACCAGGAGCAGAACCCCGGGGTAAAAGATTACGGCTCAAGAAGTACCCAGTTACTAACCAGATCAGGTAGAACTTTCACGCTGTATTAAGTATAACACCATTATCTGGTAGTGCTAAATAATTAGTAGCAGAAAGTGCTTATGTAATTTCCAGCTGACGGCTTATGTTATTTCGAGCTGACGGCTTATGTAATTTCCAGCTGACGGCTCTCATTCACAACTTCATCGATTTTCTCACGCATTTTGCGCAGTTGTTTCTGTAAGTCAGAATCGTGGGCAGAATGCTGCTGTTGTTGCAGCAGGTCGTGAGCCAGGTTCAGGGCGGCCATGACGGCAATCCGGTCACTGCCGATGACTTTGCCGCTGGCACGGATTTCATGCATTTTGTCATTCAGCAGAGCGGCGGAGTCTTCCAGGCTTTGCTTATGGTTGGGGGCACAGGCAATGCGATAGTCTTTTTCCAGTATCTTGACAGTAACGGGTACGGTTTCTTCTTTCATCCATTACTCTCCATGGCTTTAAGACGGTTGATAATAGCCTCGACACGGCTGCGGGCCGTTTCGGTTTTTTCCATCAACCGGGAACGCTCAACCTGCAGAAACTCCTGCTGTGAGCGTAATTGCACATTTTCCTGTTTTAGCTGTTGAATGGTCTCTAATAATACATTAACACTCTCATCCAGACGTTTTAGTTCCAGATCGGTGTCAGAGACATTTGCGTTTTCTACCATAATGTAGATGTACCTGCCTTTCTAATTCTTATTATACTTTAAGTTATTTATATGGGGCGTTATTTATATGGGCGTTTATACAAGCCATATTTTTACATTTCCATTGGTTATATTAGAGTCCAATGGCATATTGGTCAATGGTTAAAACAATAATCTATAACGGAAACTTGTGCAAGTGAGGTATAATTCTAATTTTACTGTAATAACTACCCGCATTATCGGCATTAACAGATATTTCCTACGATAACTTTATATTGAAGCAAGAATATTGAAGCAAGATTATGACGCAAGAGATTGATATTGAACAGGTGCAGAAAAATCTCACTACTCTGGGCAGTGAGGCTTCTCCCTCAGAAGCGCATGGAACCTTATGTGGTTTAC
>JALTKC010000256.1:0-11851 GCA_027076245.1 Gammaproteobacteria bacterium | reverse complement strand
GGTTTACTCTGCGGCCGGGCCGATCTGGAACCCCGGGAATGGCTGGCTTTAACCACAACCGGGACAGAAGCTATTGAGCAGGGTGATATTCTTGCAGCCGAAGCCGCTGAATGGTTATCAGAATTGTTTTTCCAGACCGTTGCGGCCTTATCGGATAATAATCTTAATTTTTATCCACTTTTGCCGGAAGATGAAAGTGAAACCGTACAGTTAGCAGCCATAGCCCAGTGGGCGCAGGGTTTTTTAATGGGGCTGAGTCTGGCCGGAATCGAAAAATTTACGGATTATCCGGAAGAGGTGGCCGAGTTTGTCGAAGCCATGACTTCTGTTTCATCGGCAGATGATTATGATCTGGCCGGTGATGACAGTGATGAAGAAGCCATTACCGAACTGGTGGAATTTATCCGTATCGGTGTGCTGCTGGTGAATGAAGAAATGAACCCTCTGCTGGTACCGGTGGATATTCCAGAAGATCAGACCTTACATTAAACAGGCCACCCATGATAGACACTAAAGAATTTGCACGGCGCAGAAAACATTTAATGCAGGATATGGGCAAAGACAGTATTGCCATTCTGCCCACGGCGCTGGAACAGACCCGTAACCGGGATGTTACCTATCCCTTTCGACCCGACAGTGATTTTCTCTACCTGACCGGTTTCTGGGAACCGGAAGCGGTGCTGGTGCTGATCCCCGGCCGTGAGCACGGTGAATATGTGCTGTTCTGCCGGGAAAAAGACGAGACTCAGGAAATCTGGCACGGCCGTCGTTATGGCCAGAAAGGCGCCATTGAACATTTTGGTGCCGATGATTCATTTCCCATTTCCGACATTGATGAGATCCTGCCCGGACTGATGGAAAACAAAAACAGGGTGTTTTACACCATGGGGATCCATAGCGATTTTGATCAGCGTCTGACCGGATGGGTGAATCAGCTTAAACAGAAAGTCCGTATGGGCGTCAATGCGCCGGGTGAATTTGTTGCGCTGGATCATGCTTTACATGAAATGCGATTGTACAAATCGGCGACTGAAATTAAAATGATGAAAAAAGCGGCTGAAATATCCTGTGCAGCACACCGGCGCATGATGCAGGCCTGTCGTCCCGGTATGTATGAATATCAGCTGGAAGCCGAGTTTATCTACGAAACCCTGTCCCAGGGCTGTCGCTCTCAGGCCTATCCTGCCATTGTCGGCGGCGGTAAAAACGGCTGTATTTTACACTACACAGAAAACAGTGAACCTTTAAAAGACGGTGAACTGGTGCTGATTGATGCCGGCGGCGAATACCATGGCTATGCTGCGGATATTACCCGCACTTTTCCGGTTAACGGTTGTTTCAGTGCTGAACAGAAAGCTCTGTATGAGCTGGTTCTGGAAGCTCAGGCCGCGGCCATCGAACAGGTTTATCCCGGTAACCACTGGAATGCGCCTCATGAAGCCGCCGTCAAGGTGATCACCCGGGGGCTGGTTAAACTGGGGCTGCTTAAAGGCCGGGTCGACAGACTGATAAAAGACGAAGCGTATAAACCGTATTATATGCACCGCACCGGACACTGGCTGGGGCTGGATGTGCACGATGTGGGTGATTATAAAATTGATAATGAATGGCGCATGCTGGAAAACGGCATGGTACTGACCATAGAACCGGGCATTTATACCGGCAATAACCGGAAAATACCCAAAAAGTGGCGTAATATTGGCATTCGTATTGAAGACGATGTACGGGTAACCCGTAATGGTTATGAAGTCTTAACCGCTGCCGCTCCTAAAAGCGTGGCAGAAATAGAAGCCATTATGGCCTGTTCAAAATCAGTACAGGCCCGGTCAAAGGCTAAAGCGAAAGCAGTGGTAAAGAAAAAGGCCGTTAAAAAAATTGCCTCCAGGAAAACAGTTAAAAAAGCATTGAAGAAAGCCGTAAAGAAAAAAACAGTAAAAAAACCGGTGAAAAAGAAGGCAGCTCCAACAGGCAGAAAAAAAGCGAGTGGAAAAAAGTAACTAAAAAGCGCTGAAATAAGCGGAGGCAAGCTAACAGCAAATGAGCAAACAGACAGCAGATTATTTTGATATTGTCATTGTCGGCGGCGGTATGGCCGGAGCGACGATGGCACTAGCGCTGGCACCGCTGCAGTTGAATATTGCCATCATTGAAGCCCATCCTTATCAGGAGCAGCAGACCCAGCCCAGTTTTGATGACCGCTGCCTGGCTCTATCCTGGAGTTCCAGGCAGATTTATGCCGCCATGGGATTGTGGGAGCGGCTGATACACACCGACAGCAGTAAAGACAGTGAAAATTATGCGGCCATAAAACATATCCATGTATCTGACCGCGGCCATTTTGGTGCGGTTCGTCTGAGTCATCAGGAAGAAGCCGTGCCGGCGCTGGGTTATGTGGTTGAAAGCCGGGTGATTGGTGAAGTGCTGCTGGCTCAGCTAAAACAGCATAACAATATTCATATTTATAATCCTGCTCAGGTAGAGCAGGTGGATAATCAGAGCAGTGCTGACAAAGTCAGTCTGACCATTAAAACAGGTAAAAAAACGCAGCACCTCGACAGTGCCCTGCTGATTATTGCCGATGGGGTTAATTCCCGCACCCGTGAATCCCTGGGGATCCGGGTCAATCAGCGTTCTTATGCCCAGACGGCTATTATTGCCAATATAGAAACCGAACTGCCGCATCAGAATGTGGCTTACGAGCGTTTTACCGACACCGGCCCTCTGGCAGTGCTGCCGTTATCCAGAAACCGCTGCTCTCTGGTCTGGACAGCACAGGATCATCAGGTTAAGGATATTATGGCCTGGGATGACAGGCAGTTTGCAAAGGCTTTGCAGGATCGCTTTGGTTTTCGTCTGGGGGCAATTACCCGGGTGGGTAAACGCTCAGCCTATCCGCTGGTCTTAATGACTGTGGATAATCGGACTCTGGAAGGTCAGCCCCGTATCGCCCTGATAGGCAATGCAGCTCATGGTGTCCATCCGGTCGCCGGGCAGGGGTTTAATCTGGGCTTAAGAGACATTGCCGCTCTGGCAGAATTAATTGCAGCCGGTATTCAGCAGCACAAAACACCCGATCCCGGAGACCGTCAGTTATTAAGTGATTACTGGCAATGGCGTCAGGCGGATATCCGTCAGGTCACCACCATAACCAATAGCCTGATTAAACTGTTTTCCAATAATTCTATGGTATTAACAGCGCTTAGAGACAGTGGTTTATTACTCACGGATATTATTGCTCCTTTACGGCACATGATAGCGGCAGAAGCAATGGGTAAGGGCGTATTACAGGGACGGCTGAGTAAAATGGCTGTAGGGCAATCGCTGTATTAAATTTTTCATTATTTTTCATTAAAAGTAACGACCAGAAAACTGGACAGGCGCTGGATAAACTATGCAAAAATCAGCAGTACAACATTATGATCTGATCATTATCGGCGGCGGTATGGTAGGGGCGACCCTGGCCTGTGCCCTGGGTGACAGCCCCCTGAAAATAGCGGTTATTGAAGCCCATCAGGCGGATTATAACTGGTCTGAAGGTAGTCATGACATCCGGGTCAGTGCCTTAACCCATGCCAGTCAGCATATTTTTGAAAATATCGGTGCCTGGCAGAGCATGCAGAAAGACGGTGTCTGTGCCTATGATCAGATGCATGTCTGGGATGCCACCGGCCATGGAGAGATCCATTTTAACAGTATCGATATCGGCCAGATGAACCTGGGTCATATTGTGGAAAACCGCATTATTCAGAAAGCGGTGCAGACCCGTCTGGCGGATTTCGATAATGTCGATTTATTAATGCCGCTTAAAGTGGCTGAGCTGCAGATAAATAATCAACAAACGACTACTCAGCCAGAAGCGGGCGTACAACTGACCACTGAAGACGGACAGCGCTTCAGCGCTGATCTGCTGGTGGGGGCTGACGGTGCTAATTCCTGGGTCAGGCAGCAGGTGGGCATTTCCCTGAGTACCTGGGCTTATTACCAGACTGCAGTCGTATGTAATGTCACCACCTCCGAGCCCCATCAAAACGCCTGCTGGCAGCAGTTTATGCCAGAGGGGCCGCTGGCTTTTCTGCCTTTATGCGATGATACTTCTGCTGAAACCATCAGCTCCATTGTCTGGTCCACTTCAGAAGATAAGGCACAGGCTTTGTTGAATATGAATGAGCAGCAGTTTAACCAGGAGCTGCAACTGGCTTTCGGCAGCACTCTGGGGCGGATAAAACTCAATTCAGATCGTGGTGCATTCCCCCTGCGCTTACGCCATGCTAACCAGTATGTACAGGAACATCTGGCTCTGATTGGTGATGCTGCGCATACCGTACATCCTCTGGCCGGACAGGGGGTTAATCTGGGGCTGCTGGATGCGGTGGTACTGGCAGAAGAAATTCAACGGGCACTGCAGCAGCATCGGGCCATTGGCGGTACCCTGGCATTAAGGCGTTTTGAACGGCGCCGTAAAGCAGACAATATTGCTATGCTGGCTGCTATGGATGGGTTTAAACGTTTGTTCAGTAATGATATTACTCCTTTAAAACTCCTGCGTAATGCCGGGCTGGGGCTCGCCGATAAAATACAGCCCTTAAAGCAGGTTATGATAAAACGCGCTATGGGACTGGCAGGTACGGGCATTAATGATGAGTTACCCGTATTGGCACGTTCTGACTATAAATAAGCATAAACATGACTAATAGAAGTTATCGTCTGTTAATTGGCAGTCTGCTGCTGATTTTTCTTTATTTTGATATACACAATGGGGTTTACCTGTTGATTCTGCTGATGTTCCTGGAGGGTATCAGCAATTATCTTCTGCCAGATCTGATTAATCGCTTTATTCCCATTACTTCCGGATGCAGTAATAATATGGCTCCAGTGCAAAATCTGTCCCGATTCAATTTTTCTGCTGAACGGGCATGGCGTTTAATTGTCAGTCTCCTGCTGGCAATTTCCTATATTATATTTGATCCACACCTGAACCTGCTTCCAGAGAATATAATCACTCCATTAGCTTATGTCAGCTGGTTTTTCCCCTGGTTTATGGGGCTGGCCATTCTGGGGGCTGGATTCAGTGCCGTATGTCCGGTACTGATACTGGTAAAATGGGTGGGCTTTAAATGACCGGCAATACATCGACCCATCACAGAAATAAACAGAAAAATACTGAAGAACAGTATAACTTTGTACTGCCGCTGCGTATTACCGGTGTGGTCTTCTGGGGGCTGGTACTGGTTGGGTTAATTATTACTGTTTTCCTTTTGCAGGGTAAGGAAAAAGAGTTACAGACCCGTTTTGAAACCAGTACCATTTTACTGGCCAATTCACTGCAGACCCGCATGGAAGAAGATAAATCAATTAAAACGGAGTTGATACTGGCTGAAGAATTTGCCCGTTATCAGCCGCTTTATTCAATAGCTGCTGTCAGCCTGGAAAGCGGGAAACAAGTTTATCAAAAAGGGCAAAAACCAGCAAACACGATTGCTTTTACGCAGCGTTTTCTGGTGCATGATAGAGAGACTGCTGACAGTAGCGGACACTTAATATATACCCTGACTGCGTATTATCCTGAACTTAAGAGGCAGGTTATAGCAGAAAGAAAAGATATACTGCTGGCCATTGCCGCACTGATATTCGGCTTCGGTCTGTTGCTGCAAAGCATATTACAGCAGATGTTGACCAAACCGTTTCGAAAACTGCTGGATTCAGCACAGCAATTTGCCCGGGGTAATACTTCTGTCCGGTTTGATGAATCCACATCCGATGAATTTGGTTTTTTATCCCGTTTTATTAATAAAGCCCTGGATGCAATTGAACAGCAGCAACGGGAAGTGCATCGGGCACTGGCACGTGCCAAACAGTCGGAACTGGCCCTGTTTAAGGAAAAAGAACTGGCTGAAGTGACCCTGTATTCAATTACCGATGCGGTGATTACTACCGATGCTGAAGCCAGAATAAATTTTTTGAATCCGGTGGCAGAAAGTATTCTGGGCTGGGATAAGCAGGAAGCAAAAGGCCGGCTTATCTGTGAGATTTTTCAACTGGTGGATGAGGAAAATTGCAGAGCCATTGAAAACCCGCTGGAACGCTTATTAAGTAATAAGCAGATTGTTGAACAGAAAGTCGATACTGCACTTAAAGATCGTCAAGGGCATTTAATCAGTGTGGAACTGTCAGTGGCCCCTATGAAAAATCAGAATGGTCATATTATCGGTGGGGTTATTGTCTTTCAGGATATCAGTGAATCCCGCAGAATGAGCCGACAGCTTTCCTGGCAGGCCAGTCATGATGAACTCACGGAACTGTTTAACCGCCGGGTTTTTGAAAAGCGTCTGGAAGAATTACTTAACGATGCCTGGGATGAAGATAACGAACATGTTCTGTGCTATCTTGATCTGGACCAGTTTAAAGTTGTTAATGATACCTCTGGTCATATGGCCGGTGATGAACTGCTCAGGCAGTTATCCATAGAACTGTCAAACAGTATTCGGGAGTCAGATCTGCTGGCACGTCTGGGCGGTGATGAATTTGGTATTCTGCTGGAAAACTGTGAACTGCAGCAGGCTGAAAAGCTGGCTGATACTATCCGTAAAAATATCAAGAACTTCCGATTTGTATGGGAAAAACGGGTTTTTGAAGTAGGGGTCAGTATTGGTGTTGTTGCCATTAATAAAACCAGTAAAAAGATTTCTGATATTCTCAGTGCGGCCGATCTGGCCTGTTATGCAGCTAAGGACAGTGGTCGAAACCGTATCCATGTTTATAAGCCGACAGACGAAGAACTGGCTAAACGCCATAGTGAAATGCACTATGTTATGCGTATTAATAATGCGCTTAAAGAGGATGCGTTTACACTTTTCAAACAACCGGTGGTTTCCTTATTTGAAAAGGAAAAACTGTCTATGCACTGGGAAGTACTGGTGCGCATGAACAATGACCAGGGGGAACTGGTATCACCGGATGCCTTTATCCCGGCAGCAGAGCGTTATAATCTGATGCCGAAAATCGATCGCATGGTCATAGAAAAAACCTTTGCGGCCATGTCCCGAGGTGAATTTTTCAGAAAAGGTTACGAACATCGGGTAGTAGGTATTAACCTTTCCGGAGACTCATTAAATGCCCGGTTTCTGGAGTATATTCAGCAGCAGGCCAGAAAACATAATATTAAATTTAATGAACTGTGTCTGGAAATTACCGAAACCATAGCCATTGCCAATTTAAGCACCGCCAATCATTTTATGGATGAGCTAAAAATTCTCGGCTGTCAGTTTGCCCTGGATGATTTTGGCAGCGGCCTGAGTTCCTTTGGTTATTTAAAACACCTGCCCGTAGACTTTCTGAAAATTGACGGCAGCTTTGTCAGAGATATCGCTAACGATGAGATTGACCGTGCTATGGTAGAGTCCATTAACCAGATTGGCCATACAATGGGTCTGCGCACCATCGCTGAATGGGTGGAAGATAAAGAAACCCTGCTGGAGCTGAAAAAAATGGGTGTGGATTATTCCCAGGGCTTTTATACCGGCAAGCCGGAACCGCTGCAATTTTAATCAGATATTGTTTTTTACCAAAAACATAATTTAATAGGACGGCCATAATTTAATAATTTTATTGCCGCTACTCATGAAAAATCAGCCTGGAATTTTTCTCTTTTTCAGGCTCAATTCCAGAAAAGCTATTTTCATAGCGACAACTTAAAATTCACCTTATATCGGGTTCGTCCAACAAACGGTTCAGATTGTGGTTCGTTCCTCACACAATATAACCTTATTCGTTATGCCTTGATTTCATCTTCTTTTAGTTTTTGACGATAGCTTTTGACAACCAAAATTAAAATCTCTTTTGGCTTAACTTTGTAAATCACTCTGTAATTGCCCTTTACAATTTCCCTAATTTCATTTCTTTTTATTTCAGGAACAATACGACCGCTATCTGGAAAATTAGACAACCTTTCTACAGAATTAAAGATTTTCTCTGCCCATTGCACTGCAACAGATGGTTTGTCCAAAGCTATGTATGATGCAATATCGCGAACTTGTTCTACAGCTAAAGGAGACCAGATTATTTTCAAACTTTAATGCTCTTCATTACCATTGATTTAGCATCTTCATGAGAAATGCCCCTACCTTCATTTATTTGTGTTTCTGCCTTATAAAGGCTTTCAAGTAATTCCAGTCGCATTTGAAGACTTTCAAACTCGCCAACGTCAGCTAAAATGGCAACTCCTTTTCCATGCTGGGTTATAAGTAAAGGTCTTTTAGTTTCAGTGACTTGCTGAATATATGAGCTAACTCCAGATCTAAATTCAGATAATGGTTGTACGTCTTCTTCGAGGTTTATATGTTCCATGATGCACACCTTTTGTACGATATTATGTACAATCTAGCATATATTTTGTGAAATGGCTACATGCCCCATGGTATCGAGGGGATTTCTAAGCATAACAAGTTACTAAGCCGTTTTATTTAATACCCTTACCAGTTTTAAAAACAACAATATCACTAACATCCAGACGGATCCCAAGCGCCTGACCAACGGCATGGTTATGATGACTGGGGACCAGACAGAAAATATGCTGTTCATTATTTACCTTCAGGGTATATAAGAATTCCGCCCCCCCTGAATAGCCTACCTGTTTTGTGGGTGTCTTGTAATTCATTCCATGCATTGTTGTTTGCGTCCGAACGAGCGTCTTGTTATGGCATTGTTTGACCATGGTTCCATAATTCATATTCGCTTATATCTATATCTTTGTTCCAGATAACGGCATACCCGCCTTGCTCAACTTTTACTGCCTTAAAAAGAGCCGGATTTTTTAATGGAGAAAACATGTCTTTACTTAACAATGGGGTGATATCGTACTTTTTCTTTTGATTATTATCAAACTCTATAAGCAATGTGTGATTGTCAATTGCCAATGCTGATTTTATTTTTGGAAGTTGCATTTCTTACTCCAAAGGAGGTAACCTGTGGAATTCTTGATTATCCCACATCCTTTTCATCTCATCTTTGTTAATCTCTGCCCACTCGATAACCAGTTTCTTTGCTCTTTTGGGTAAATCACCTTCTATCATTTCAAGTGTGTCGATATTGAACAAACCCACATACTCGCCATACACAGCATGAAAATGTGGTGGTGGATGATCACCAAAGAACAATTTTATTACTATCCCATAAAATCTTGCTATTTCTGGCATGCCTATTTCCTGTCCCGTGTTCTGTTTTTTACAGCCATAACGCCCCGCATCACCGGCAAAATAAAGTTGCATAGCGAAGCGGAGCAGCTTTATTTTGTCCGTGTGTATGCGATTGTTGGACGAACCGCTATCGCGGAGAAAAGCAGCCCGTCATTCTAATTGTGTGTAACCTCATTAATTACCACTTATAGGAATAAGCCGGTAAATTGTGATCTCTTCAAATAACAGAGGTTACAATCCAATGAAAACACCAAATAACAAAGAATTCAAGAAAAAATATGCCTTACATTGCAAACATTTAAAACTCAAAGGCTTACAGCCCAAAACCATTGATGCCTATTCCCGTGCCATTCGTCGTATTGGAGAATATTTTAACGGTAATTTAGATGATCTGAGTGAAAATCAACTGATAGACTATTTTCATGAACTACTGGAAAGATTGTCCTGGAGTGCCGTTAAACTGGATCTGTATGGTTTAAAATTCTTCTACACCCATGTTTTAAAGAAAACCTGGGTGGATATTCCCATTATCAAGCCGCCGAAGACCACTCGAATTCCTGATATTATCACCCCTGATGAAGTGCATCGCTTATTGATGTCGACTCATAAACTCAGCTACCGGGTATTTTTCTTTACCCTGTACAGCATGGGATTACGATTAGGCGAGGGATTGCGTTTACAGGTCGGTGATATTGATGCCATTAATCACCGGGTTCATATTCGTAATGCGAAAGGTAATAAAGATCGCCTGGTTCCTTTACCTAAAAACACCCTGCAAGTCTTAAGACGTTTCTGGTCAATCCATCGTCATCCGACCTTCCTGTTTCCCAATCGAAAGTATGGCTTAAAAAATATCCACAAAGCCCAGACTCACCTTGATCGTGGCGGCGTACAGGTGGCCATGAAAACCGTTGTCGATGAACTGGGTATTAAGAAAAAAATATCCTGCCATTCGCTGCGTCATTGCTATGCCAGTCATTTGCTGGAGGCGGGTGTTGATATACTGGAGCTTCAGTCCATTCTGGGGCATGTGAGTGTCCTGACTACGGTTAAATATACACACTTAACCAGCCAAACGATACAATGTGCTGAGCAACAAATTAATGAATTAATGGATCGCTTTAGTCTTCGCTGGGGGAAAATCTCATGATCAGACTGGCTACCATTATTGAGCAATTTGAAGCCGATTTTATCCGGCAGTATCAACAGCAATTATTACCCGGTCACCACAAAGCGTTATCGGCCATGAAACAATGTCGGACTCAATACAGTCCCAGGATGTTGATGCACTGTCAGAGTTGCGAACATCAAACGATGGTACCACACTCCTGTGGACACCGGCATTGTCCGCATTGTCAGGCGCATGAGTCTCAACAGTGGATTGAACGGCAGTTAAACAAACAGGTGCCCGCAGATTATTATATGATGACATTTACTTTACCGGCACAGTTGCGAACCCTGGCCTGGAAAAACCAGCGTCTGGTTTATAACTTAATGTTTGCCTGCGTTTGGGAGACTTTAAAAACCTTTAGTCTTAATGATAAAGCACTCGGAGGTGTACCGGGAGCTGTGGCAGTACTGCATACGCATTCCAGAGAGCTGAACTTTCACCCTCATATCCACATTGTTATGCCAGGAGCAACGATGGATAAAGCAAGCCGGTTATGGTCAAAAAAATCAGGGCAATATCTATTCAGTCACAGGGCGCTGGCAAAGGTCTTTCGGGCCAGATTATTACAGGCATTCTCAGAGAAGGATTTGACCTTACCTGAGCATTATCCTGACCAATGGGTGGTGGATTGCCGGCATGTGGGTCAGGGCAACAAAGCGCTGATTTATTTGGGACGCTATTTATACCGTGGTGTCATACAGGAAAAGGATATTGTATCCTGTCAGGACGGACAGGTGACTTTCCGTTATCAAAACAGTAAAACCAAAAAATATCAGACCAGAACCATCCCCGGTGTTCAGTTCCTGTGGTTGGTCTTGCAGCATATCCTGCCCAGAGGGTTTCGTCGTGCCAGAGAGTATGGCTTTCTTCATCACAACAGTAAAAAGCTGCTCCAACTCATACAGTGGTTGTTTAAAATCAATCCTGCTCGCTGGATCGCTCACATCAGAGAAAGACCTAAAATGCGCTGTCCTTGCTGTGGTGATCCCATGATAGTGCTGAAAACCCGGCTTGCGCGTCGATTTTTAAATGAAACAGAGGCAGCCACATAAAGAAGAAGGCTTATTCTGCTCATGTAAGTTTAGCCAGCATGGTTTAAAATCATGATCTTGATTGGTCAGGATGCCGTGTGCCTTAAAATCATTGAAAATCGGTGATTTTAAGGTGGGACATGGTATTTATCAGGGGATCAGGTCTGTTTGAAAAATCAGTCCGTTCTTTTTATCTTTTCAGGCTCAATTCAAAAAAAGCTATTTTCATAGCTATCACTTAAAACTCACTTTTGAATACCGGGTTCGTCCAACAAACGGTTCAGATTGTGGTTCGTTCCTCACACAATCTAACCTTATTCGTTAGGTGCGGGCAGGATGCCCGCACTCTGGGGGTGTTATTAGGAGGGGGTGTTATTCAAACTTTCCCATAGATTTAACTGCTTTTTCTGTTGGGTTATCCAGACAATAGTCGTAGAATTTATTGGTCATGGATTCTA
>JALTKC010000255.1 GCA_027076245.1 Gammaproteobacteria bacterium | reverse complement strand
TAATAAGCTAGCGTCTTGCCTCCCAGACGCCCCAGCGTCTCACCAGAACCTATTCCCATCATACCCACAATAATGGATGATACGATCAGCGGAACGATCAGCATTTTTAAAGCATTTAAAAATAAAGTACCAAAAAAATCATACAACTGATAAAAGCGAATACCAAACAGGGCTGTATCCTGTCCTGTCAGAGAACCGGCCACAACAGCCAGTGCCAGTGCAATTAAAATCTGCCAGTGCAGAGCCAGCTGACGATAGCTACGCAGCATTATTCGTTATACAGATTGTCTGCAATAATAATATCCGCCTCCTGACGTAATGCACCTATCAGGGCCATTATTTCTCGTCCTGAGATATCTTTTTGCATTTGCTGCTGCAGTTGCTGATCTGCGGCCAGTTTTTCTGCATCTTTTACAGACTTAAGCGCAATCAGTGCCAGGCCCCTGGCCAGTCTGACTGTTTTATAACTGGGCTTTTCTGAAGACGGCCTGGGCATAACAAAGGCCTGCTCAATAATTAAACGGTCTGCGGCGGTCGAGCTGCGATCCACAAAGCCTGGATTTTTTAACGCCAGCTGAGTATTTTTAGCCAGCTCGGCCAGTGACTGCCCCTGCTGCAATTTAGCCAGTATCTTTTCAGCATCTGCCTCTGCCAGGGCCTCTATTTTCTGATTTCTTAAGGCTTTTTTGACCTGTTCCTTAACTTCACCAAGAGGCCGGGGTCTGGCGGGCTGGTGCTGCTCTGTACGCAGTACAATAATATGATTTTTTCCCAGTTCAATCACATCTGAATTGCGCCCCTCTTTTAAAACAGTGGGACTAAAGGCTGCCTGACGTAATTTTTCATTACTGGCTATACCCGGCCCTCCATGACGACTAAATGCAGGTGAGTGCTTAATGGAAATAGACAGAGCTTCCGCAACCGGCTCCAATGAGTCGTCATTCTCATAGGCCAGCGTAGCCATCAGCTCAGAACGTTCATAAAACAGATTATCAATTTCATGTTGCTGCAAGGACTTGAGCAGCTCGGCTCGTTTTTCTTTATAGCTGGCGACTTTAGGGGCTTTGATCTTTTCTAACTGTATAATGTGATAGCCAAACTGGGAACGTATAATTTCAGATACATCACC
>JALTKC010000254.1 GCA_027076245.1 Gammaproteobacteria bacterium | reverse complement strand
GTTGATGAACACTGGCAGGAATACGGCCGAAACTATTATTCCCGCCACGACTATGAGGCGGTGGACAGTGATTCTGCCAATCAGTTAATGAGCTTATTAAGAGATAAGGTGACTACATTAAACGGAACTCAGTTAGGTTCTCTGACAGTCAGTTATAGTGATGATTTCTGTTATACCGATCCAGTGGATCAAAGCATCAGTGAGCATCAGGGCATTCGTATCGGTTTTACCGATGATTCCCGCATGGTCTTTCGCCTCTCCGGTACCGGCACTTCCGGTGCTACAATTCGTATTTATTATGAAAGTTATGAAACCCGCCCGGATCACATGCATCAGGACACCCAGGAAGCCCTGCAGGAGCTTATTCAGTTGTCACTGAGCCTCAGTCAGCTTAAAGAACTGACCGGTCGTACAGAACCCACTGTTATTACATGAGGAAATACTATTATGTTTACAGGTATTGTGCAGGGCACCGCTCCGGTTATTGATATTATCGAAAAAGACAATTTCAGAACACATATTATTGAGCTGGATGATGCTCTGTTGGAAGGCATTAAATGCGGTGCATCCGTTGCCCATAACGGCTGCTGCCTGACCGTTACCCGAATTAACGGCAATCAGCTTGCTTTTGATTTAATGCGGGAAACCCTCAACGTCACCAATCTTGGAGAACTGGCCATTGGCGATCGGGTTAATATTGAACGGGCCGCCCGATTTGGGGACGAAATCGGTGGCCATCAGATGTCCGGACATATTCTGTTTACTGCCAGGGTTAAGACAGTGCTCAGAACTGAGAATAATTGTCAGATTGAGTTTCAGATCCCTACCCGTTTTGGGCGATATATTTTCTCTAAGGGCTTTATTGGTATTGACGGGATCAGTCTGACCATTGGCGATGTGGACAAGTCCCATAAGGACTTTCATTATTTTAATGTGAATCTGATCCCGGAGACTTTACAGAGAACCAATATCAGCAGCAGAAAATCCGGTGACCGGATTAATATTGAAATTGATCCGCAAACTCAGGCCATTGTGGAAACCGTTGAACGGATTATGGCGGATAGTCATTTTCTGGAGCAAAATACCTTTACAAAATAAATCCATAATAAGTTATGGCTAAAAACTGAGTAAGATTTTACTCATTCATCTTAATTTCTGAGCAACTTCTTGCTCAAAATAATATCTCATTAATAAACATACCATTGAAGAAAAACATAAACCTTTGATATATCAGGATTTATGTTTTTTGGCATAGGCATTGCTCTATAAATACTACTATTTAAATAGTAACTGCTCAACTTTAATTAATACTCTATAGAGTACCTGCAGACAATCTCGGTCAGGTAAGCTGAGTACTTACTTAAAATAGTATTTAATCTTATTTTTAATTTATTTATAAGGACATAACTATGCCAACTCCCGCGTATATGACAATTGAAGGTGAACTGCAAGGTTTAATTACTGCCGGTACTTTTACTGAAGACAGTGTCGGTAATGTTTATCAGGAAGGTCATGAAGATCAAATCCTGGTTGAAGCATTTAAACACAATGTGACCCTGCCTCGTGATCCTCAGAGCGGCCAGCCTTCAGGTCAGCGTGTACACCAGCCTATTGAAATCACCAAGGTTTTTGATAAATCATCTCCTCTGCTATATGCCGCATTAACCAGCGGTGAACGTATGAGCAAGTGTAAAATTGACTGGTATCGTACTTCTGCTACCGGCACCCAGGAACATTATTTTTCAATTGAACTGGATGATGCCATTATCGTTGATATTAAAGCGGAAATGCCAAACTGTCAGGACCCCAGCCAGGCACACTTCACTCACCTGGAAACGGTATCTCTGACTTATCGTAAAATTACCTGGACACATGAAGTATCCGGTACTTCCGGCCATGATGACTGGAGAGTCTTAAAAGCTTAATTGCTTTATAATTGTCTGAGGTTAGTGGGAATTAATATAATTAAATATTACTTCACTCTCTCCTCAGACTTTATTTATGTTTACTCAATAATTAAAATTAAATATGGATATTTATGAAAGAGAGTATATTTCTGCAGTTATAAATTACTTTTGGGGTCCAGATATAACGACTCCACAAACAGTAACAGCTTCAGCCGCAGAAATTGCATATAAAGCTCTTGAACAGGCTAATGTATGTTCAAACTCAATGGATATTGTCCCTCGACCAATGGGTTTTCCTGGATCAACTTATGCCATAAAAGAACTGGCTAAAATTGGGAAAAGGATTATATCAGGAAATACTTTAATTTATAATATCTGTAAAGCAAGTGTAAGTGCAAATTATAAGACAGATATTATTATGGCTTTAAGAGGAATATAAGATGTTAAAGTTTATCCTGTGTCTGATATTGTCTACATTATCTGTTAATGTTTTCTCTCAGCCTTACACTGATCTGATTTACTCTGATTTAAAATTTACATTACCCGGTAATTTTACTTTGATTGGAAATTTTGGTGGAAAAGATAATATTTTGATATTCAGATATGGGAATAAAAAAGGTAGAAATTATATTGCATTTACTGATATGACAAACGATAAGTCAATAGATTATGGTTGCTCCTCCAATATATTTTATATCGATCTCTTTTCTAAAAATTCTAGTACATCTTGCAACAAAGATGAAATTAAAATATTGAGTACGGTATTTGTTGACAATAACGAAATTGCCACCTGGAAAACAAAAAAATATACTCTAAATTATTCATCTAACCACACAAAATCATTTGTTTTTATCAGTGGTAAAAATGGAAAACTAATAAAGATCGACTCCGACTTTATAAACAAAGATGACTTTAAAAATATGTTTAAACATATATTATAATTTAAACATCAACCTTTCTTACCAGCCTAAAACCTGTTAAAGCATCACCCTGGCTAATATTTTCTACCATATTATTGGTGGTACAGTCTTTTAAAAGATCAGTATAGGCACCTCCTCGGGCTGATACTTTTTCTCTATCCTTAACCATTTCTCTGACATTGCCTATACCGTTTAACAGTCCCCAGGGATTTGACTCTCCGGTATTTACCGCCATAATATTCCGGCCTTTGAGAAGCTTGTTGCCAAACTTGACTGTGCAGTTAACATCCACTGGTTTATAGTTTTTGTCCGTTTTAACGGCATGGAGCCATTGTTCGCTTGTAGGCAAAGAGTATTGTTGTTGGGTAACCTTACTCAGCCATTGGGCATATTGTTCTGCCTGTTTATAAGTAATTCCCGTAATCGGTAAGCGACTACTCGTTTTAACAGAACACGCTCCTGTTTGCTGACAATATAATGAAAATTCACTCTGAGTAATTTCATATCGGGTTATGGCAAAAAAAGAGCTGGAATCAGAAAGAGGCGGAACAACTACCAGTACTGGTGCTTTTTGTTTACCATTTATATGGTCATAACACTGGGCCCGTTTACGCTTGCCATAACCAGCCAGACGGGAACGGCAGTTATCTCTGACAGTTACCGCCTGTCTCTGATTTTCTGTGACTGTGTTTGTCAGTGAGTTTTGCTTGTTTGCTGATGAGGTTTTGGTATCATTACCTTGCTTTGTCAGAGCTGGTTTTTGCTCTATTATTCTGGCTTTTTCAATCAGGTTTATCTGGTGATTCACTTTTTTTAACAGACTTCTCAGTCCGTTGTGTTGATGCGATATTTCCAGCCCCTGTTTAATAAGCTTTCTGGATTCTGGGTAGTGTTTATTCTTATAGTTATACTGAGCCTTCTGAAAATAAGCATCGGCCAGCATTGCTTTTGCTGTACCGGAAACATACGGATCACTTCGTCCCAGCAGCCGCTGTAGTGTCATAAAGGTTCTGTTTGCATCTTCTAACTGCCGGGCTTTAGTTTGACTGATCAGAGAAGTCTTTAAACCATTAATGCGTGCAAGACGTTGTTTAGCTTTCTGCTTTACCTGTTCAATATTTTCCAGAGCAGTCAGAATGGAATCTTCATCATCCAGACCATATACTGCACCATTATATTGTCTGGCTGCTTCCAGGTAACGTCTTGATTCAATAAGACGGCCCTGTTCACGCATAGTTATAGAATGGTCAAGATAAAGTCTGGCCAGTGTCTGTTTTTTTTCAGATAACCATTGGGAGCGTTTACCCAGACGTTCATTGAGTGTTTTCATTAAAATAGTCATCTGTAAATCTGTTTCATCCGTAATGGGCTGTTTACTCAGAAGTGCTTCCAACTGAGCTTTCTGTTCAGAGAGTTTAACTGAATACTCAGGACTATTACTAATAGGGTTATTATTCTGACTGGATTTTACTTGATCCAGCGAGGCCAGTTTGTTTTTCTGAAGCTTAATTTTATCTTTAAGGTTTTTTAAGACCAGATTGTCTGAGTAAATAGATTCTGCCAGATAAAACAGTCTGTCTGCTTCTTGCATTTGTCTGTTATTGAGCGACTGATTGATACCCTCCTGAAAGATAAGTAATAAGCGCTCATCTTTTAATAACAAATGCTCTGGATCAATGGATTTTATATCATTTATTAACTGATTAAGCTGTTCAGCTTCACCCGGTTCAGAAAAAAAAGAATAACGCACACTCTCAAGCAGCTCATTAAACTGATTATTCAATCGGTTTAGCTGTTTATAGCGTTTATTTTCGATATATTCATCCAGTTTATCCAGACTGGCAGAGTCCGGATAATACGATTGTGCCTTAGTTAAAATCTGTTCAGCTTTTTTAAAGCGCCGTCTATCTTTATCATATTTAAGTACGCTATGAATTTGCTGTTTAACGGTAGTCAGAACAGATGATTTAATTTTAGCCAGCACATAATTACGCGACTCATTGTTCAGGGGAGTTATATAATTTGTTATGGTAGCAAAATAAACTTCAGAATCAGAGGGAGTAAAGACGGTTTCAATGTTGATTGAATCAATAAAATTTTGATGCTGGTATTGCTGATAATAGTTGATTATCTGTGGATAGAAAAAAGCACTAATAATTAACAGTACAATAAATATTGAGAACAGCCATGTGTTTTTAATGGTCTTTTTATAATTAAATGCGGTTAAAAAATCTTCAACATTATTAAAGCGTTCTTCTTCTTTTAAAGCCAGTCCTTTATATATTGCTCTGGCCTGATACTTATTAAGAGCAGATAGTTTCTTTACAGACAGATTCTGCTCTAAAGCCTTATCCGCAGGCACACGATTATAAGGATGTTTTCCACTCAGCAACTCATAAAAAACACAGCAGATGGCATATAAATCGTCACTTTCTACCGGCGCTCTTCCTTTAAGCATGGCAAGA
>JALTKC010000253.1 GCA_027076245.1 Gammaproteobacteria bacterium | reverse complement strand
CGAATAATTTCTACCTGTTCAATATTATTAAGGGGTAATCGCAGGGATGAAAAGCGGGAGCCGTTTTGCAGTGTGTTGATAACCGTGCCATTGATCATAAACAGCATACCTGCATCCGGGTCGCGAAAAAAACCGCGCATGGTATAAATGGCATCACCGGCAAAATAGTTTTCTGATATATGCAGGCCGGGAACCATTTCCAGTAATTCGTTTAGATTATTTGCTGATGAGTTTTCAATATCCTGGCGGCTAATTACACTGGCAATGGCTGGCGCTTTATAAAGGAGTTGCTCGCTGCCGGTGGCGATGGACACCATTCGTTCACTGCCATAAATCAGTTCCAGTGTTTCATCTTCATTGGCAATATCCCCATGGCTGCATAAAGGCAGAAGCAGGCTTAACGCAGGGAAGAGGGCAAGTTTAGGTTGCATCCTGCTCTTCCTCCGGGCTGCTGGCTTTGGCAAGTAAAACCGGCCGGGAAATAATATAACCCTGGGCATAATCCATCCCCAGTTCCTTTAGCTCTTCCAGTGTTTCATCGGTTTCAATATTTTTAGCAACGGTTTTAATATTTAAAAAGTGGGCAACTTCATTTATGGATTTCACAATAATCTGATTAACGGGTTTGTGAATCAGGTCTTTAAAATACTCCCCGTCAATTTTAATAAAGTCGATATTGGTATCGTTAATATAGGCGAATGAAGCGGCGCCGCTAATAAAATTATCCAGCGCAATACGGCAGCCCAGGCTATGCATTTTCTGTATAAATTGAGTGGTTTGGGAAATATTGTTAATGGCAACCGTTTCGGAAATTTCAAAGCACAATTTTTCAGCTTCAATATGATGGCTGCTGATCTGATTTTTAATAAATTCGGCAAACTGTTCATCGTTTACCGACTGTCCACTAATATTAATTGAACAGTTATCCAGAGTATCTAGAAGATTTTTATTGTGTCTAAGGTGTTCCAGTGTGTTTTTAATAACCCATCGGTCAATATCAATAAGCAGATCATAACGCTCTGCCGATGAGAGGAATTTATGGGGCGGGATAATCTTGCCGTTAGGGCCAGTCATCTGCAATAGAATTTCAATATGCTTATTTAGTTCATCTGTATGGTTTAAGGGTTTGAATG
>JALTKC010000252.1 GCA_027076245.1 Gammaproteobacteria bacterium | reverse complement strand
CAATTAAACAATGTTTAATTAATCTATGGTTAACTCATTATTTCGGAGGTTTTTATGCAATGGATTAAAGGATTTGTCGCACTGCTTTTAAAACTGTTATTCAGGGTAGAAATAGAAGGGCTTGAACATTACCAGCAGGCCGGTACACGGGTTATGATTGTTGCCAATCATACTTCCTTTCTGGATGCGGTATTATTATCCGTATTCCTGCCCGACCAGCTGACCTTTGCCATTAATACTCAAATGGCTGAACGCTGGTGGATTAAGCCCTTTGGCAAAATTGTCCGTCTGTTTCCCATGGATCCGGTTAATCCTCTGTCTATAAAGTCCTTTATTAAAGATCTTAATGAAGACAAGCACTCGGTTATTTTTCCGGAAGGGCGTATTACCGTCACCGGCACTCTGATGAAAATTTATGACGGTCCGGGACTGATAGCATTAAAAACCGGAGCCATGGTGTTACCCGTGTGTATCGACGGAGCACAATATTCTGTTTTTTCCCGTTTAAAAGGCATTGAACGCCGGCGTCTGTTCCCCAAAATACGGCTGACTATTTTACAGCCACAGAAAATTGTTCTGGATGAAAGTATTAAGGGGCGAGCCAAAAGAATGGCTGCCGGTAAAATACTAAAACAGATCATGGTAGACATGATTTATCGTACCAGTAATAACCGGATCACGCTGATGGATAAACTGCTGGAAGCCAGAACCATACACGGTGCTGGACAGGAGGTACTTGAAGATGTGGAACGATCACCTATTAATTATCGTCAGTTACTGGTTAAAACCAGTATTCTGTCGCAGTTAATGAAAAATAACACCAGCAAAGGTGAAGCCGTTGCTTTATTGCTGCCCAATACCAATGCCACAGTTCTGAGCTTCCTGGCTCTGGAAAGTATCGGCAGAGTACCCGCCATGCTTAATTATACTGTAGGTTATAAAGGTGTATTGTCCGCACTGGAAACCGCACAGATTAATACTGTTTATACCTCAAGACGTTTTATACGTCTGGCAAAAATGGCAGACTTAATTGAACTGTTAGAGGATAAGGTTAACATTATTTATCTGGAAGAGCTGCGCGAACAGGTTAACTGGAAGCATAAACTATACGGGCTGGCCTGCGGACTTTTTCC
>JALTKC010000251.1 GCA_027076245.1 Gammaproteobacteria bacterium | reverse complement strand
ATTCGTAGTATAGAGAAAACCGGGAATAGTAACCCCTAAGTGTCTGTTAGAAATTTATTTTACACATTCTGGACAAGTTATTCTTTGTTATCTAAACTTATTTGGTGTATCCCTGGCTGAAATAATGAATAGACAATTATGGATATCTTACTATAGTGTTAAATGTATATGAGTTATGGAATAACCTGCGTATTGGTATCCGACTGACTATTGGTGTCGGCATAATTTTGGTGCTGACACTGATAGTCGGCCTGGTTGGATGGCAGACGCTGGAGTCGCAGGCACGTTCACAGCAACTGGCGAATAAAGCTATCGATCTGGTGAGTGCTTTGCGGGCAGCCAGACAGGATGAAAAAAACTATATGCTCCGTGGTGATCAAGGCCACATTAAAGAAACCTTTCATGCTATTGAGTCCATCCGTGACAATACTAAAATCCTCGAAAAATCCATCTCCCTTGATGATAAACAGACGGTTAGAAAATTACTCACTGAACTGGATAATTATAAAAATGAGTTTCAGAGTTTTGTAAACCTGAATTATAAAAAGGACGTTAATCTGAGCAAAATGGTGACTCAGGGTCGTCAGCTTGAAAATACAGCTGTCAGTTTAAGAGACGATCAGAAAAAAGAATTACAGCGTCTGGAAACCCTGGCGGTGAATTCATCGGTACAGCGTCAGGAGAAACGTGAAAAGGCCGATGATGCCAATAGAATGATTAAGTTAATGGGGCGTGCTCGTCAGCAGGAAAAAAACTTTCTGTTACGTAATAACCAGCGTTATGCTGAAGAGGCCCGTTCACTGGTGGATCGATTGATTATTCAGGCACGGGCAGCCAGTTATCATTTTAAGGATCAGGAGAACAAGGCACTTGCGGAACAAATTATTCAGACGGCAGAAGCTTATTTAGATGAGCTGAATAAGGTGATTGAGGGAAAAAAACGCAGTAATACCGCTTTAAAAACCATGATCACACTGGGTCGAAATGTAGAAGATTTTTCTGTGCAATTAAGAGAAGATCAGAAGCAGGAACTGCTGAAGCTGGAAAGCAGTAATTCCAAAGCGGCCTTAAAACGGGATAAAAGAGAAAAAGCGGATGCGGCAAACCGTATTATAAAATACATGGGGGAAGCCCGTCAGCAGGAAAAAAACTTTCTCTTACGTAAAGAACTCTCTTATGCGGAAGTAACAGAGGAGCTTGTTAGTCGTATGATTAACGAAGCTAAAGCACTTCGTGAGCGCTTTCAGGATAAGCAGAATAAGGAACTGGTGGCGCAGATTATACTGGCGGCACAGCAGTATTTAAAAGAGTTTAGTGATGTGGTTGAGATCACAGAAGCCAATATTCGTGCTCAGGATTCAATGGCCGCACTGGGGCGTAAAGTAGAAGACCTGTCCTCTCGGTTACGAGAAGTACAGAAACTTGAATTGCAGCGGCTGGAGAAGATTTCTACTCGCTCTTCTGAACAGCGTCTGGATAAAAGAATAAAGGCGGATACGGCTAATCAAATTATTAAACTAATGGGTGAAGCTCGTCAGCAGGAAAAAAACTATCTTCTGCGGCAGGAAAAAGCTTATGCAGAAATGACCCGTTCTCTGGTATCTCAGGCGGTTAGGCAGGCAGAATTACTTAAAGGGCGTTTTCAGGACAGCCAGAACCAGGAACTGGCGAAAAAAATCATCCTTGCGGCTAAAACCTATCTGAAAGAATTTGAAGATATGGTTGTGACCATTAATGAACAGCATAATCAGCAGAAGCGAATGATTAGTGCCGCCAGGAAAATAGAAAAACTGGCCAATACGGTACGCCTAATTACCCAGCAGAAAGCCGATGCCAGTAGAAAAACAGCCGTATTTGTTATTTTGACGACACTGGTACTTTCTCTGGTTGTTGGTGTTGCTGCTGCGGTATTATTAACGCGCAGTATAGCCAATCCAATTCGTCAGTTAGTGGGGGTTATAAACCAACTGGCTAATGAGGATAATGTGGAAGTGCCGCTGGTTAATAAACATGATGAAATCGGCCAGATTGCCCGTGCAATTTCGAATTTTAAGGAGGTTATTCTAAAACGGAAGGAAAAAACAGAAGCGCAGTTAATACAGGCGGAAAAAATGGCCGCCCTGGGGGATCTGGTAGCCGGTGTGGCTCATGAGATTAACACACCGGTTGGTATAGCTGTGACTGGCAGCAGTCATCTGCAGGTACAGATAGAGAAACTGGAAAGAGCTTTTAATCGCGGGGAACTGAAAAAATCGGATTTTAACCGCTTTATTGATAATGCCCTGCCTACGGCAGAAACCATTCAGAGTAATCTTGAACGTGCTGCAGAACTTATACGCAGTTTTAAGCAGGTCGCAGTGGACCAGTCCAGTCAGGACATCAGGGTATTTAACTTAATGAAATATATAAATGAAGTAATAACCAGTCTGCACCCAAAACTTAAACATACTCAGCATAAGATTGCTATCAGTGGTGATGAACATCTGGAGGTGCAGACGGTAGCCGGGGCATTGTCGCAGATTATTACTAATTTGTTAATAAATTCACTGGTTCATGCCTATGATGCCAGTCATACACAAGGAAATATTCAGATAAAGGTCGAATCAAAGGACAATATGGCCATTATCCAATACTCTGATGACGGTAAGGGAATGGATGAAGGTGTTGTTAAACATATTTATGAACCATTTTTTACTACCCGTCGCGGTCAGGGCGGCAGCGGCCTGGGTATGAGCATTATCTTTAATCTTGTCTCACAAACCCTGTCGGGTACGATACAATGTTATACTAAGCTAGGGCAGGGTACCCGTTTTGAAATTACCTTTCCTGCTAATAAAAACTAGGAGTAGCTGTATATAATGGATGTAGATGATGACCTGCTGTTTGATGATGAGGATAATTCTGAAGACCTGTCCATTACTCAACCGTCAGGAACAGAAAATTGCTGGAAAATTCTGATTGTAGATGATGAACCAGAAATACATCAGATTACCAGACTAACCCTTGCAGACTTTAGTTTTGAGGATAAATCCCTCAAGTTTTTACATGCTTATAATGCCAGGGATGCCGTCAGTATATTAAGAAATCAGTTGGATGTTGCTTTGGTACTGCTGGATGTGGTTATGGAAACGGAAGATGCCGGCCTGCAACTGGTACAGACTATTCGTAATGAACTGGACAACCATAAGGTGCGTATTGTTTTAAGAACAGGGCAGCCTGGTGCGGCACCGGAACGTGATGTAATCCTCGGTTATGACATCAATGACTATGTTGAAAAAGCTGAACTGACGGCACAAAAACTGTTTACTGTCGTTGTTGCCAGTTTAAGAGCCTATCGTGATATTCTCAAACTGGAACACAGCCGTGCTGAGCTGATTGAAAGTAACCGACTGCTATATGAGCAACGGGAGCGTTTGCAGGTAACCCTGGATTCTATTGGTGATGCGGTGTTCACAACCGATGCCAATGGCTGTATTACTCATTTAAATCCTGTAGCAGAAACCCTGACAGGCTGGAAAATTGAGGAATGTAAAGGCAGACTGCTGACCGATATATTTAATATTGTAAATGCGGACAGCCGAGAACGAGTGGCCAACCCGGTGGATAAGGTTCTGGAAATTGGAAAAATTGTAGGGCTGGCAAATCATACTGTTTTAATTCGCAAGGATGGTACTGAATATCAAATTGCTGATAGTGCGGCACCTATTTTGAGTAAACAAGGGGAAATACTGGGTGTTATTCTGGTTTGCCGTGATGTCAGCAGAGAATACCAAATAGAAGAAGCACTACGGCGATCCCAGAAAATGGAGGCTATTGGTCAGTTAACAGGCGGCATTGCACATGACTTTAATAACCAGCTGGGTGTGGTTATAGGCTACCTGGATTTTCTTGAAGAACAGTTTAAAAATGATCAGACGGTGTCTAAATGGATTAATCTGGCCAGTAAATCCACTTTACGCTGTATTGACCTGACGCGGCAGTTATTAACATTTTCTCGCCGTCAGGAAAAACACCTGGATATTATGGATGTTAATAAGCAGTTATCTGAGCTGAAAAATATGATCAGTCGCACACTGACACCTGAAATCGATGTGCAGTATTATCTGGCGGATAACCTGTGGTTAACTCGCTGTGATGTCGGTGACTTTCAGGATGCTATTTTAAATCTGGTTATCAATTCAAGAGATGCCATGCCTAATGCTGGAAAATTAATTGTTGAGACAAGCAATATTATTCTGGATGAATCTTATTTTGAACTAAACCCGGAAGCCAGTCCGGGTGAGTATGTGCAGGTCATGCTCAGTGACACAGGGATTGGTATGGATAAAAATACTCTGGAGCACATCTTCGAACCGTTTTTTACCACCAAGACAGACGGTAAAGGAACCGGCCTGGGAATGTCTATGGTGTATGGTTTTGTTAAAAAAATAAATGGCCATATTAAGATTTATTCAGAAGCGGGTATTGGGACTACTATCAGAATGTATCTGCCTCGTTCTGATAGTGAAGAAAAAGCGCTTACCTCGGATGAAAGTGATATGCCTTCTGGTTCAGAAACCATATTAATTGTAGATGATGAAGTGAATTTACTGGAGCTTGCGGATAAATATTTAACCGATTTAGGTTATCGTACTTTTCGTGCAGATAATGCCGATGAGGCTCTGTTTATGCTGGATAAAGAACCGTCAATACAACTGTTGTTCAGTGATGTGGTTATGCCGGGCAGTATAAACGGATATGAACTGGCACAAAAGGCCACTCAATTATATCCAAAACTAAAAGTCCTGTTAACTACCGGCTTTACCTCTAAAAGTATAGCCCAGAATGGTTTGGCGTGTTTTACAGAGAATCTGTTGAATAAACCTTATCGTAAACGGGAACTGGCTCAGAGAATACGTACAATACTGGATAAATAAATGAGTAAAGCTCGTTTGATAATTATTGATGATGAACATGCCATGACCGAATTTGCTTCGGATGTTGCAATCAAAAATGGTTATGAGGTAAAAAAATTTACCAATCCATTAAAATTTATCCGCTGGTATAAAAACTGTGCGGATGTATTAATGATTGATCTGGTTATGCCGGAAATGGATGGCATTGAAATTATTCGATATTTGTCATCCATAAACAGTAAAGCACAGATTATTCTGATCAGTGGCTTCGATTCAGGAGTACTTCAATCGGCGCATTTATTGGCTTCAGAGCATAGTTTGAATGTGGTCGGCACTCTACAGAAACCCTTTCGATTTAAGGAATTGAATAGTTTATTTCAGAGTTTGAATATACCTGAGAAGAGAGAGGCCT
>JALTKC010000250.1 GCA_027076245.1 Gammaproteobacteria bacterium | reverse complement strand
TCCATGGCCTTAATTATCAAACGGGAAACTGATCAGTTACAGCTAATTAAGGGCGCGCTGCAGTTCGGCAGGGGGCAGGCTTATTTACCCACAGATAACGTACTTAAGCTTGCCGGCAAAGTGCCTTTGCTGCCCTATGAGCAATGGCAGGAATTTATTACATCCATTACTAAAAAAACGGCAGCTAAAAAATCCGCTGCAGATGCAAAAGGTATCAAAATCGAAAGTGCCGAAGTAAACTGGAAAATGCCTGTTGAACTGGCCCTGACTGAACTGGTGCTGCCTGTGCCGGAACTGGAAGATAAAAACCCTTCAGATTCCAGGCTGAAAACTAAATCCGGGCCTGAAAAAAATTATTTAAGTCCACAGAATATGCCGCTTGTTAATGGTTATATTGAAAGTCTTAAACTGGGTCAGAGTGTTCTGGGCAGACTGAGCATAAAAACTTTACGAATTGATAAAAGCATTGTTCTGGATGCTCTTAAACTGAAAGGTGATATCCTGTCTTTTTCAGGTAAGGGGAAATGGCATCAATGGAATAATACACCGGAAATGGATATGGAAGGGACTCTCAATATCAGTTCCTTTGAGGAATTTCTAAAAACACTGGGCTATGACCAGTTAATGCGAGGCGGTAAATCCAGGATCACCGGATATCTTAGCTGGCCAGGCGGCCCTTTGGATTATTCAAAAGAGGTTGTTGAAGGCAAGTTATCCATAAATGTAGAAAAGGGAGCCTATCTTGAAGGTAAGCCTGGCACTGCCGGACGGATTCTGGGGCTGTTGAACATGAATGCGCTGGCTCGACGCATCTCATTTGATTTTTCTGATGTCTCTGACAAAGGTTATGAATTTGAAAAAATACAGGGTGATTTTCGTATTACCAGGGGCAACGCTTATACGGATAACCTTATAGCTCAGTCTCCCAGTGCTAAAATTCTGGTAACCGGAAGGGTCGGGCTGGCGGCAGAGGATTATGATCAGAAAGTACTGGTGGTACCGGAAATTTCCGCGACTTTACCAATTGCCGGTGCGGCTGTAGCAGGCCCTGCCGGTGCGGCTGTGGCCTGGGTAGGCCAGAAATTATTAGGCTCACAGATCAATAAAGTGACAGCAATGAGCTATACTGTTACTGGCA
>JALTKC010000249.1 GCA_027076245.1 Gammaproteobacteria bacterium | reverse complement strand
GACCATTCATTCTGAAAGAACACCGAAATATCGCAATTGGACTTAAAGTTGGAAATAAGTTGCTCCAGCGCCGGTATCAAACCCCGCTTATCCATGGGGGCGCGGAAATGTGTGATCAGGCCGCGTACTTCACGGTAGGCCTCATCAATACTTTCATGCAGACAGGTGACTTCTTCACGGGTGACAGGGATGCCTTCAAGAATATTTTCTTCCAGAATAGTGACCTGAAAACGTAAGCTGGCCAGAGTCTGAGCCAGAGAATCATGCAGTTCATGAGCCAGCAGTGTTCTTTCCTTCATAATGGAGTGCTGGCGGGTGTCCTTGTCCAGCCGGGATTTTTCAATAGCCATACCCAGATGCTTACCGATACTGGTGAGCAGCTCGGATAAGTCCTCACTCATATAGATATTGGGCTGGTCAATAAATAGATTATAAATTCCAAGGTGTACCCCCTGGTGCTCCAGGGGAACTGCAATAATTTCCGCATCATTACCGTCAAACAGCATGGTGCCGGAAAGCTTGGTGCAGTTTTTAATGGAAATTCCACATTCAACTGAACCCTGGGTCAAAGATGTTCCGCATAAACAGCGTTGAATAGGTACAAAACGCTCTTCTTCCACAAACTGTTCATTCAGGCCCATGGAGGCCACCATTTTTAATTGGTCATCATCGGTGCGTAAACGAACCGTTCCAGCCCGGGCATTGGTCAGGCCAATAAGCATTTTTAAAAAGCGGGATAACAGATCTTCCAGATCCTTGGACTGGTTAATGGACGTGGCCACTTCATAAAGAATATTCAGAGAGCGGTTTTTTTCCTCTACCTTATGAGTTTGCTTATCAACTTCCTGCTGGAATTCTGCAGACAGGGTCTGTAGTTTGTCGCTCAGGGAATTAATATCGTGAGACAGCTTGGAAAATTCCCCTTTGCGGGGTACCGGCAGACGGGCAGCATAATCTTTTTTCTTCATTCTCATGGCCCAGTTACGCAAATGAATAAAAGGCGTGACCAGGTCGTGACGAACCAGAAAGGAGATGCGGATAATCAGAAACAGCCCTGAAAACAGGAAAACAAGATTAAGAACGATTAACAGGCCGTAGCTGGAAATAATCTGGCCGGCTGCAAGAAAACCCAGCATGGACATGGCCATTAGCAATACAGCCAGACTGATAATGGGCAAAAACAGTCGGCTGTATTTCAGCTGAATGAGCTGATTAGCCTGTTTCTGTCGATTTTGAAAACGTTTTTTTATCTGTGTAAGCGGCATGGCTACCTGTTGTTTAGCACAAAAGGCCAGTCTAACAGAACAGCAGAGCAATTGTCACTCTGCTGTGTTTAGAGGATAAAATCCGGTTTAAATAATATGCTTATTGTGCAGGCGGCTTGTAGTTAGGATCATTGGGGTTCTTGAAAATAAACTGCTTGTCATCACCTTCTATTTCACTGTCCACTTCGACAAAGTCAATTTCCATACCGTTTAACAGATCTACCATTTCATTATTGACAATAATTTTAACCCCGCGCGATTCAATCAGGGTATCGTCTTCTTTTTGAACATCAAACCCCATAAGATACTGGAAGCCCTGTATTTTAGAATGGGTGGTCACTGCCACTCTTAAGGGATCATCGCTACCGCTGGCTTTAATCTGTTCCAGAATTTGATTGGCTGCATCTTCTGTCAGTTTTATCATGGTTTTCTCTCACTTGTATGTATTGGTTTATATTGGTTGTTTGTGGGTATTGTGTTTATATTGTTTAATAAATTCAATAAATCGACTTGCCCAGTGATTTTGAGCCGTATCCTGTAAATGGGCATAACAGGCCAGTAAATTTTTATATACGATGCCGTCATGTTGACCGTCAATGCCGCTGCCGCGATGGATAGTATAGGCAAAGGTTAAGGGCTGTTGAATATTCACTAGATGGGAATAGTGAAACTCATGAGCCGAAATAATTTTTTCTGCAAGCCCTGGCCAGGGCATGGCTTCAGTTTCTGCAAAGCGGATTAAACCACGTCCCTGAGGGGTTTCTTCCATTTTGGCATCCGCAGGAATAACACCGGCCATGGCATATTGTTTATCATTCCAGATAATATTCCGGCATAAATACATTAATCCGCCGCATTCTGCATAAGTGGGAAGGCCGTTTTCGATGGCTTCCAGTACGGATTGCCGAAAAGACTGATTGGCATTAAGTTCTTCCAGCCGTTCTTCAGGGAATCCGCCGCCAATAAACAGACCATCAATGTTCTCCGGTAAGTGGGTATCTTTCAGAGAATTGACCTCAATCAGTTGTGCGCCAGCCTGCTCCAGGGCTTCCAGATCACCGGGGTAGTAAAACCCGAAGGCTGAATCATTAATATAGGCCAGATGGATATCCGCTTCTATGGGCTGGGTATTAGGAACTGATTTAATGGCACTTTTTAGATGTTTTGGCGAATGATGATGACTGATACCGATAATTTGCTCAAGATCAGTCTGGGCTGAAATAATGGTGCCGATATCATTAATTTTCTGCTGAGCCTCACCATCTTCATTACTGGGCATCAGGCCCAGGTGCCGTTCTACAATTTCCAGACGTCTGTCTCTGTGGATCGCGCCCAGTACCGGAACATCGGTATAATGCTCAATAACTGCTCGCAGCTTGCTCTCATGACGGGAACCACCCAGCTGATTGAGAATAACCCCGGCAATATTAATACCCGGATCAAATGACTGATAACCCAGTATCAAGGGAGCAATACCCCGGGTCATGCCCCGGGCATCCAGTACCAGTATAACCGGAGCATCCAGCAGCTTGGCAATAGCGGCATTACTATTACTGCCGTCCAGATCCAGACCGTCGTATAAACCCTTATTACCTTCAATAATACTGATATCCGAAGCAGTTATTTTTCTGGATACCAGTTGCAGAATCTCATCTCTGGACATGGTATTAAAGTCCAGTGAATAGCAGGGCCGGCCGGCTGCACTGCCGTGCCAGAGCGGATCAATATAATCAGGCCCTTTTTTAAAAGGCTGAACACGCAGACCTTTCTGTTTCATAGCGGCCAGCAGGCCAATGGTAATGGTGGTTTTACCAGAGGACTTATGGGCAGCAGAGATAAATAAGGGGGTTGAAGAAATCGGCATTTAGGATCTATAAGGGTAAAATTAAATTTTTCAATGGTCTGGGTATGGGTAGATGGCAGGCTTAATAAGCCCGGACCAATAAAAAAGGGCCGCATAAGCGACCCTTTTTTATATTCAGTTACTGTTTCAGGCAGATATTAACCTATCTTAAAAATAACCTGTAACAGAAGTGGAAATTAACGTTTCCAGCCTGAACCTTTTTCTTCATGAGCCATATCCAGAACCTGAACGGCTTTGTCCATATAGTCATTCTTATAAGTTTCTAAAGGATGACCGGCACCTGGATTGTAGTAATCATCAGGATGCATACCATTTTCATGCTCAAATTTGATGAAGTCTCTTTGCATTTGAAGTAATTCTTGAATCAGTTCTGCTTTAGTGCTCATTTCATATCTCCGAAAAACTGAATTAAACTCAGTTATAAGCTAAATATTCCGACATAATATATCTGAGAAGATTCTAATATACTATATCTACAATGGGTAGTGTTGAATGATAATTAAAATTTATATTCATTCAGGCTAATGGTGTATTAATAACCACCTTTACGCTTGCTTTCTGGTAAACCTGATATACGACCGCCCTGTTTACTGGGATCTTTGGGAAACAGATCATACAGATCTTTAGAACCAATCTTTTCGCCCCAGGTCGCACTCATTTCTTTAATCATGGTGCGGGTATTAGGTTGCTTGCCGCCATTATTGATGTACTGGTCACGTAGATAGTTAATAAGATCCCAGTGTCTGTCTGTCAGCTCAATCCCTTCCTCTGCTGCCATATGTTTTGCCAGATCTTCACTCCAGTCATTAAAGTCGACCAGGTAACCGTTAGGGGTAGTTTCTATTTCTTTACCTTCAAAAGTAATGGCCATGAATCTGCTCCGTAAACTTATTTTGGATAAATTGGATTAAATACTCAGATAATAATAGCTAATTATTATCACTAAAACCTAATAAATTGAATTAGGAAATAATATATTAGTTAAAAATAAAAAACACCTCTCAAAAGAGATAGGTTGCATATTTATTGATACCGGCTAATCGGCTTTATTGATACCGGCTAATCGGCGTTAACCGCAGTGATACCTTTCTGGGGAATGAATACCCCGCAGCCGTAACTATAAAAGTCACCGACCCCGTTTTCCTGCAGGAGAATAGATTCTTCAGGGTTGATGTCTGCTATCATCAGGCTGCGGGTTTTAATCGGCCCGCTGGGTGTGTTTAAGGTATGAGATTTGCCACATAACATTTTACGCACATCAATATTCATGGCCTGGATCTGCTGGTAAATGACTTTTAAAAATGCCTCTTCATCATTATCGGTGTCCGGTACATGGACATGACGAGATACCAGGGTAGTTAAGGTGCTTAATAACTGCTGCTCAGATGGACCAAATGTTAACTCGAAGCCATCCACGGTAATTTTTTTACCGGTCAAAGTCCGGGTATCTTCTATGCGGTGTTTGGGTACCCGCAGTTTCAGCCGGGTACGGCGGGAAAGCTGAATGACTTCATCTTCAAATTCATCAGAACGAACCCAGCCGTTTCCCGATTGAGGGATATAAATATGGTGTACCGCACATTGAGACTCATCCTTGAACCAGGGCAGAAGTTCGTTAATGGCATTAGTCAGGGACCAGGCATGATCCAGCTTGATCTGTTTGCAATTCAGTTTAAAGGATAAATCGACGACTTTATCCGGTGCCTGAAATTCCTGCGGCTTTTCTTCTTCACTCCAGAACATTTAATTCTCTCATTAACTACTATAACTATTTATTACAACAACTATCTATTACAACGACTGATCACAATGACAAGGGATATAACCAGTTATGAGCGGTTATTGCTAATCAGGTTGGGCTGGTAAATTTGGCCTCCAGATCAGATTCCCACTCATCAGGGGTATCAGGGAAGGGTGGCTTAATATCAATATCAAAAAACATTTCACCGTCCCGCGCCCTGGACTGAATAAAACGGATTAAATCAGCATAGGATTCAAGCTGATGATTCTGTATTAAAACTTCACTTAAAATTAACATAGGAAAAGACTCAACAATTAATATGGGTTTAACATAAGACCTGGAATAGATATTTTCAAGGTCTCTGGACAGAAGCGTAATTATTATAGGCAAAATCATTATAGATGGAATGTCAGAAAATAGGCAAAGTAAAATAGCGTATTATAA
>JALTKC010000248.1 GCA_027076245.1 Gammaproteobacteria bacterium | reverse complement strand
CCCAGAGACTGGATATTACAATACAATATGTTATTAAAGATAATACCCTGGACACCATTGAAGGACTGTCGCCCATAGAAGATATTCTGGTAAAAATGAATGCCATGATGCAGATAGATACTGTATTGTCTGCATCAGACCCCGACAAGATGCCTCAGTTTTAATTAATTGAGTTAAACCTAAAGAAAAAAAGAAATCAGCATGAGTTCATCTAATTCAGAGAAAAGTTGTTATTTTTGCACCGTTGTTAAGGGTGAAGCCGATCCGTTTATATATGAGAATCAGTCCTTTATCAGTATTTTTGATACCAATCCTGTCAACCCCGGTCACGCGCTGGTGATACCCAAAAGACATGTGGCCTCAATTTTCAGCTTAAATCAGGCTGAGCATGATGATTATTTTGAAGCACTATACAGTGTTAAAAAAGTTATTGAAGCAACGGATATGAAGGCTCTCTACGAGGAAATGCTTGAGAGGGATTATCTTAAAGACCGTCCGAAGACTCATATTGAAACCGTTCTGAAACTTCCATTTCTGGGCAATCAGCCTGATGCCTATACCTTAGGAAATAATGACGGAAGAGAAGCAGGCCGGAGTATCGACCACTTACATATTATTGTAATACCCCGTTACAAGGGCGATGTACCCAATCCAGGTGGAGGTATCCGCAATATTATTCCTGAACGGGCTCAGTATAAACGGCTTTAATTTCCATATCAGAGGCAGTAGATTTTCATTTATTGCCTGTAATTTACTGCCCTGTAGAATGGCGCCGATTGCACTTACAGTAAAATTTTATAATATTCAAATTACCAGGAGTCCTTAAAACGATGCGAAAATATATCTTTGTTTATCTGGGAGGAAAATTTCCAGAAAGCCCCGCAGAAAGCCAGCAACATTTTCAGAAGTATCAGCAATGGCTGCAATCGCTGGGTGATGCCGTACTCAACCCGGCCATACCATTTAAGGACACGCATACAATCCATTCTGATGGCAGAGCCGAACCCGGTACCATGTCAAATATTTCCGGATTAAGCATTATGCAGTTTAATTCCATGCAGGAAGCCCTGCAAACCGCACAGTCATGCCCGTTTCTGGAAATTAACGGCACCCTGGAAGTCTCCGAAATGGTCGAGGTTGCCTC
>JALTKC010000247.1 GCA_027076245.1 Gammaproteobacteria bacterium | reverse complement strand
AAAACGTACTCGTTAAATTTTTGACAGGCATATGAAAATGGATTCAGCCACTTTACTTAATATAAAGCCAGACCCTGTAAAAAAGACGCAAAGCCTTACTGCTAATAAGTCTGAGGGTGCTAACGATATAGATAAGTCTCAAAAGGGATTTAAATCTGCTTATAAGGATCAGTTTAAAGCAGAGCCTGATGATAAAAAATCAGGGGAAGGCAAGTTGCCACATAACGGCAATGAATTGCCAGACCAGGAAACATCTGAATTAAAAGATAATCAGACTGAAGGAAAAGGCCCCGTACAGGAGCAGACTCAAGGACAAACCGAGCAAACAGTTTCTAAACAGCCTGTCAATGAAGATCAACATATTAAAACTGAAATACAGAAACTTATTGCTGAAGAAAATACACGGCTAGAAATAGAAGCAGAAACTCAAGAGATACCTTTAGAGAATGTATCTATGGCTTTGCCACTTACCGAGGAACAGATAAAGAATTCCGTATTAAGTGGTTATTCTGAGCAAAAAGCATCGATGTTAAAAGACAGAACAGAGTCACTGTCATCTAAAGTATCAGGTTCTGTATTTGAACCCGTAAAAGGTTATCAGTCAGAAATTGCAATATCGGTTAAAGCAGATACACAGGATGGTGGAAAAAGCAAAAAAGAATCTGCATTAGGACTGAGTGTTATTGATTTTCAGCAATATATGGAAAACTCCAGAAACAAGGCTGTTGGTGCACAGGCTGTCAGCAGTATAAAAAATTTTGAAAATACACTTAAGACTGAACAGCTAAGCAGTCAAATGCTACAGACAGACAAGTCTGCATTACTTAACCAGACACAGACTTTATTGTCAGCTCAACACATAAATAATCCGACAAGTTTAACTTCGATAACTAGTACGCAGAGTCTATCTCCTTCTGTACCAGGTTTTGATATTAAACCTGCGGTAGGTAAGCCAGGATGGAGTCAGGCATTTAATAACCAGATTATGATTATGGCAGGTAATGGCATACAGCAGGCAAAATTAAAATTAAACCCTGTTCATCTGGGTCCGGTAGAAGTCAATATCAAATTAACTAAAGAAACGGCAATCATTAATTTAAGTTCAGTACAGGTCAGTACGCGTGATGCCATAGATGGCGCTATTCCAAGATTAAAAGAAATGCTGAATGAGAATGGATTTTCACAGGTAGATGTGAATGTGTCTCATCAGGATAAACAGGCTCAGCAGGAAGCTGCCAATTTTAACAGAAGTTCAAGTCAGGAACGTTCAAACAATGAGCATGGTAATTCCACTATGCCAGGTGACGAACAATTATCTGAACCAGGAGATGAGTTAGGTAATGGCAGTAATCTGTCTAACCTGGCCCAGAGTTTAAATATTGTTGATTACTATGCTTAAGGAGAATAACAATGGCACAAGTAATAAATACTAACATCTATTCATTAAACGCACAGCGTAATTTGAATAAGACTTCAACCCAGTTACAAACGGCTTTACAACGCTTATCTTCCGGTCTGCGGATTAACAGTGCAAAAGATGATGCGGCTGGCCTGGCAATTGCCTCACGCTTTACTGCACAGATCAGAGGTTATAATCAGGGTGTACGTAATGCTGCTGATGCCATTTCATTAGCGCAAACTGCAGAAGGTGCCTTTGATGAGTTATCCAATAATCTGCAGCGTATCCGTGAACTGGCAGTTCAGGCAGCAAATGCCACTAACAGTACAACAGACCGAGCCGCTATACAAACAGAAATTGATGACTTACAGGCTGAAATTACCCGGGTAACAATGACACAATTCAATGGTGTTGAAGTTATTGGTAAAGATGCAAGTGCTTATTATTTTCAAGTTGGACCCAATGGCAATGCCAGTGCCAATGGAATTATAGTAAGTACTATTAATATTCGTGCAAACTCAACTTATTCCATGATGGTTGCAACCAGTGCAACGGTTTATAGTGCTACTGCAACAACGGCTTCAATGACAAAATTTGCTACTTCACTGATAGCTCGTGTAGATAACATGCTGGAAACAATCAATACGCAACGCGCTATATTAGGTGCTACTCAAAATCGTTTTGAATCAGTAATTAGAAATGGTGAAAACATTTCTGAACAGCTGTCAGCTTCCCGTTCCCGTATTCAGGATGCTGATTTTGCCAAGGAAACTGCGGCATTGACCAGGGCCCAGATTCTACAGCAGGCAGGTACGACAGTATTATCCCAGGCCAATGCAGTACCTCAGAGTGTTCTGGCCCTGTTGCAGGGTTAAATTAATACTATTCTGATGGCGTATAGCTGGTTTTTTAAGGTATAAAGGATAAAGGGTATGACTGCCATACAACAAAATCTTATTACCGGAAATCAGGCCCGAAGCAGAAATGAGGGAGAACCGTCTCATGCACGATTACAGGCCATAAATAACAGTACTGGAGAACCCGGCTCAAGTACTGTTAACATTTCCTGGCAGGCGGTGATGCGTCTAAGCGCATTTGAACAGCAGAAAATACAGAATACAGATCGAGTAATCGTTAAAACGGAACGCTCAAAGCCGGGAGTCGTACAGGAGCCTGAACAGCCTGTATTAACAGAACAGGCTCAGCCTGCAATCACTGAACGTAATGGATCTGTTCTTCCGGATAATATCGCAGGCATGTTATCAGAAATTGAACAGAATCTGGTGCAGACAACCGAACCTGGATATAAGCATTTACGTAATTTACTGAATAATCAGTCTGATGCCTTAACTGAACCGGACCAACTACAGGAAGTCATACGCAGGGAAAAATATTTTCTTGGCAGACGTAAAGCGTTTATGGACAGTTCAGAATTTCAAAGTTACAGTCAGGTTCTTAATCAGTTTTCCAACATTCTGCAGCGTGAACAGGTATTTTAACTATTCTAAAAAATATTCATCTGCAGCATGCAAATGCATTCATTTTGTTCTATATCTTAATTTATATGGTTTTTGTTCACTAAAAATTAAAGATTTTTAGTGTTGTGCCGAAACATCCATTAAGTTCTTTATATTTTATTCAGATTTAAATTAACGATTAGAGACAAAGTTATGTCCGTTGAACAAAAAAACATGGAAGCCAGTGCCCGGCAGTTTCTGGCCGTTGCATCGGTTCAGGCGGAGTTATTTGCGGTTAAACAGATTTCCAAACGTATTTCTCTCAGTGCTAAAAATGCCAAGGCCATTGCTGCCAGAGCCGGTAGTCAGGCGATGGGCTTTCATCCCATTACCGATTTTATTGATGATGTGGCCATTAATATTACGCAACTGGTGGAAAAAATTAATGCAGAAGCCTTAAAACTGTCCAGTTTTGCCATTGCCAACCGAAACAGAAGTAAAACTATTGAAGAAATGAAAGCATCTGCCCGTAATATGGTCAAATATGCTGATCACAATGGTATGAAAAAGCGTATAGAAGAACTGGAAAAAAAGAAAAGACAATTTATGGTGGATTATAAGCGTAAAAATGGTGACTTGCTGGAATTACTCGCTGAAATCAGAAACCAGTTGCAGGCTGCTGAAATGATCTGTACCACATCGCGGACCGAAGCGACTCGTGCTGGAGATTTTCAGTCTAATCTCGAGGTAGTAGCGGATGAAGTATCACTGGCGGTCAATAATATTAAAGAAACATTACAAAGCAGTAAATATCACCTGTCACAGCTATCTTTAAGATAGCCGTAAGCTGCCATTAAGGACAAGAGAGAACAGATAATGATTACACAAACACTATATGATGGTAATTATCAATGGGTTGTTATGGGGCGTGATCCGGATAAACCGGAAAAAATTATTGATACCAATCAATACATGGTTATTGATGGTGATCGAACCCTGTTAATTGATCCCGGTGGTATGGAAATATTTTCTGCTGTTCTTGCAGCCACTCTTAGTGTTTCAAAGTTAGAGCATATCACCGATATATTTGCTTCTCACCAGGATCCGGATATTATTTCTTCACTAGGACTGTGGCATGAGATGTTGCCGGACATTAATCTTCATGCATCAAACCTATGGGAAGGTTTTCTCAGGCATTTCAGCAGTGGCGATGTGAACTACGTGCCTATTCCTGATAAGGGCGGAAGTATTCGGCTGGAAACGACTGAACTGCAGTTTATTCCAGCTCATTACCTGCATTCTTCAGCGAATTTTAATGTTTATGACCCCAATGCCAGAATTTTAATGAGTGGCGATATAGGCGCAGCTCTGGAAGCACCGGGCAGCCCCATGTATGTAGATGATTTTGATAGTCATAAAGAAAAAATGCAATTTTTCCATAAACGCTGGATGCCGTCTAATGAAGCCAAAAAAGACTGGATCCGACGAGTAAGGGATCTGGATATTGATATTATGGCGCCCCAGCATGGCCGTTTATTTAAAGGTGATGATGTCAAACGCTTTCTGGACTGGTTTGAAGATCTGGATGTCGGCATTGCCATTCACAGCAGTTAAAGCCAGTATGTTGACCATACTAAAAGCCTGCCTTAAGCAGGCTTTTTCTTGTCTTATTCTTTATAGTACTTTGAAACAGCACCTTGAAAAATAATTATTCAGCCAAATATACCTGATATTGAGTTGAATATAAGTGATAGGTGATATACCATATGAGCGTTCAAAGTACTATTGAAACCAAACTGTCAGAAGCCTTTTCTCCTGATTATCTACGGGTAGAAAATGAAAGTCACATGCATAATGTGCCTGCGGGTTCAGAAATGCACTTTAAAGTGCAGATTGTGACGGATGAGTTTTCCGGTATGATGTTAATAAAACGTCACAGAGCCGTAAATAAGGTACTTGAAGAAGAACTCGCAGGTCCTATCCATGCCTTGTCCATTCATGCATTCACCACTGAAGAATGGCAAAAACGCAATGGTGAAGTGGCGGATTCGCCTCCCTGTCATGGCGGCGGAAAATAATTTTATTTATTTAAGCATACGCTTAAGAAACTGTTTAAGGAATGATTATGGCGACCATTGAAGTAAGCGCTGAAAATTTTAATGATTTAATTAAAGACAATGACTTTGTGATTGTTGACTTCTGGGCGCCCTGGTGTGGACCCTGTAAAGGTTTTGCCCCGGTTTATGAAGAACTGTCAGAAAAATACCCTGATATTGTCTTTGCCAAGGTGAATACTGAAGAAGAGCAGCAGTTAGCCGCCGAGTTTCAAATTCGTTCTATTCCGACCCTGATGCTGTTCCGTGAACAGATTATTTTATTTGCCCAGCCTGGTGCCCTGCAGGGCTCACAATTGGAACAGGTCATTGAACAGGCCAAAGATCTGGATATGGATCAGGTCAGAAAAGATATCGAACAGCAGCAGGC
>JALTKC010000246.1 GCA_027076245.1 Gammaproteobacteria bacterium | reverse complement strand
TGCGGATCATATTGTGATTAATAATCGCGGCTCGGGAGAAACCTTACCGCTGTATAATCGCAAAAACAAGAATCTTTTATTAAAAACAAGTGTTATTAAATGAAAATCCCCGGTTTATTGTACGTACTTAAAAATTTTACAGCCTCTGTTATGTTGCTGCTGTTGATCAGTATGCAGGCATGGGCTGAGCAGGATCACTACAAGTTTAATATGCAGGGCGTTGATATCCGCACCATGATTGCCACGGTCTCTGATGTAACCGGCAAAAATTTTATTATTGACCCCAATGTTAAGGGTAAAGTCACTGTGATCTCCAAAAAAAGCATGTCGGCAGATGAAGTTTACCAGATTTTTCTGTCACTGCTGGATGTGCATGGTTTTTCGGTAGTACCAACGGTAGAGCATAATACCTTTAAAATTGTTAAAGGGGTGAGTGCCAAATCACAGGCGGTACCCAATGATCCGGATAATCAGTTTCGAGGCGATCAACTGGTTACCCGGGTGCTTAAAATTCAGCACACCAAGGCTATGCAGATGGTTCAGATCCTGCGGCCTCTGGTGCCCCAAAATGCCTATTTGGCGGGTTTTGCAGACAGTAATATGATTGTCATTTCTGATTCGGCCAATAATATCAGGCGTCTGGTGGAACTGGTTAAACGTCTGGATACTCCGGGTGACGGCAGTATCGAAATGATCATGCTGCATAATGCTTCTGCGGTAGAACTGGCCAAAACCCTGTCTTTATTAAACCGGGGTAAAAATGCACTAAACCAGTCAGTGGTGGCTGACGAACGCAGTAACAGCCTGCTGATCAGCGGTGATCCCACCACCCGAATGAATCTCAGGGCGCTTATATTAAAACTGGATATGGAAGTGAATACCCTGCGTAATACCAATGTGATTTATTTAAAGTATGCTAAAGCCGCTGATCTGGCAGAAATTTTAAATGACATCCTGAAAAACTCGGTTAAGACCAAAACCGGAGAATTACCTGGAGATATTATTATCAGCTCAGACAACAGCTCCAATGCTTTGGTGATTAAGTCCTCTTATGCCAAATTTCTGGAAATAAAAAGTGTGGTAAACAAGCTGGATATTCCCAGGGCGCAGGTACATATTGAAGCGATTCTGGCTGAAGTATCCTACAAG
>JALTKC010000245.1 GCA_027076245.1 Gammaproteobacteria bacterium | reverse complement strand
GTCTGTACTGGTCCCTGATCACCTTAACCACCGTCGGCTATGGCGATATAACACCCCAGACCACCGAAGGCCGGGTCATTACCATGATTCTGGTGATCTGCGGAATTGCGGTTATGGCTTTTGTAACGTCCATTATTGTCTCTTCATTTAATGAAAAACTGGAAGAACTGCGGGAAAACAGTGTAATTGCTGAACTTGAAAAAAAGAAAGGCAAACACACAATTTTATGCGGTTTCGGCAGAATGGGTTCTGTAGTGGCCGATTATTTAAAAGCAGAAAAAAAGCATTTTGTTATTATTGAAAATGAACCCATCAATGTCGCCCGAGCCAAAAGAGCCGGTTTTCTGGTCATAGAAGGCAGTGCGGAAAACAGTGATCTGCTCAAAAGCGCCGGAATTAAAGAACACGCTGAAATGATTTTGTGTCTTACCGGCAACGATGTAGTGAATGTTTATATTACCCTGACAGCTCGTTATCTAAATCCTGATATAGAAATTATTTCCAGAGCCAACCAGAAAGACAGTGTTAAAAAATTACAGCAGGCCGGAGCTAATCATACCGTTGCGCCATTTAAAGTGGTCGGGCTGATTGCGGCAGAATTTATTGGCCAACCGGTCGCCTTTGAAGCCATACATGATATTTTATCCGGTAAAAATGATATCAGTCTGGAAACTATTACCGTTAAAAACAAAAGTATTCTGGATGGGTGCCGAATTGGAGAAGTCAACTTTCTGGCCAATAAACTGGAACTTTTTGGCATCATCACCACCACAAAAAGAACCCAACCCTGCATCAATATACCTTTTGTTTTTAAGAACAATCATTTTTATTTTAACCCCAACAATAAGTTTGTACTTCAGGCCGGTGATATTATTCTGGTCATTGGCCACCAGTACAGCATTATTCACTTTAAAGACCAGCTGGCACTTGGAAAAATATGAAGCGGGACAAAATTTTAGTATTCGGCTGTAATTCCATGGTAATTGAACTGGCCGGACAGCTTGGAGAAAAAGAACACGATATTACCATAGTGTCTCAGGATGAGGACTGTATTAACCGCATAGAAAAAAATCATATTCATTTTAAAAATATTGATTATACCGATGATGAAGCCCTTAAATCCCTCGGTATTGGTAAAGATGTGGGCGTTATTTTCAGTTTTTTTAAAAAAGATGCCAAGAATGTTTACCTGACCATTTCGGCCAAAAATATTGACCCGGATATTTTAATTATTACCCTCAGCCAGTCCCTGGATTCTTCCGATAAACTGCGTGCCGCCGGGGCTGACAAAGTCATTGACCCTTATGAGATCAGCGGCCGTAAAATTTATAATATGATCCGCCGCCCCCTGGTTTCTGAAACCATAGAACAGGCGCTGTTCAGCCAGAACCTGATCAATATTGCCGAGATAAAAATTAAGGAAAACTGTTTTCTTGACGGTAAACGACTGGGCGAATCTCACCTGTCCCAAAACTACAACCTGATTTTACTGGGCGTGGTAGATAAAGAGCTGGGCAATGAGTTTATCTTTAAACTCAGCGGCATTGATCACAAACTGGACAGCAATGATCTACTGGTGGTTATTGGTACAACTGAAGAGATTGAACGTTTAAGAAAGGATATTAATACTCCGGTTTAGAGCTCACTTTTTAACAGTTCTTCCAGTTCCGGTTTGCAGGAACCGCAATTAGTGCCGGCTTTTAAACACTCACCAATGGCCTCAACAGTCTTAAGTCCTTTGGTTTTTATGGCCTCTCTGATGGTTTTTTCACCCACATTAAAACAGGCGCAGATCACTTTTCCGCTGTCTTCCTGATCTTTAGGTGCTTCACCGCGCAGCAGGTTCTGGCGTTCTTCCGGACTGATACTCTCTTTATGAAACAGGCTGATCAGCCAGTCCCGTGGCGGCAAGTTAATATCCGGGGTAATAAACAGACAGGAATCCAGCCGCTGCCCGGACAGACGAACAGCCCGGTAGTAATTACGGCCTTTATCGTACAGTTCCAGCCAGTTTTCATCCTCCACCTTATGCGCCAGCATTTTATGGGCATGTTCAGACCAGTCCTGGGGATTATTTAACCCCGCCAGTTCATAACGCCAGAAGCCCTTACCCCGGGAACGGGACCAGTAATCAGAATATTCCAGATGCGGTCTGGCACGAGTGATCATAAAACCATACCAGTTAGCCTGACAGGGTTTAATACGGGCAATAGCATGTTTGGATTCGGGCTGACCGGAAAAAGGATCAACTACCGCCTTAATTAAGGTGCCCACTCTGGACTGACTGGCAAACTGATCATTCCAGTGCATGGGGATAAAAATACTGCCTTGCTGTTGTTTCTCGCTGATGCGTACCCGCACAAAAATTTCCGATTCTTTACCCTGACTGTCTTTAAGAGGGCTACTGACCTTAACCAGCTGAGCATCCTGAAGTGCCAGTTTTTGGGCATCATCCGGATGCAACTCCACATAGGATTCAATAGTATGAGAAGATAACCGGGGCGACATACCAGTGCGGGTCATGGTATGCCAGTGATCCCGGATCCGCCCGGTATTTAATATAAACGGATAGTCCTGAGTCGGTGCAGCAGCCGGTGACTGAGGAGTGACCGCAATAAAATGCGCCTTTTTATCGTGCGTATAAAACTGTCCATCCTGCAGAACCCTGCCGGTACCCTGAAAATCAGAATCGGTCACCGGCCACTGCACCGGTGTTAAATCATTATACTGCTGCAGTGTTAAATCACTTAAAGCCGAGAGGTTAAACAGACGGTCATTATTATTTTTACAGGCAGACAGAGCGGCATGTTCACAGAAAATATCCACCGGCCCACGATAATTAAAGGCCTGTTCAAAGCCCATATGACGGGCAAACTGACTGATGATCCACCAGTCCGGTTTAGCCAGTCCCGGAGCCGGTAAAAACGGACGCTGACGGGAAATTCTGCGTTCCGAATTGGTGACTGTCCCGTCCCGTTCACCCCAGGTGGTGGCCGGAAAAACAATATGCGCCAGTTTACTGGTATCGGTCTGTTGCACACAGTCGGAGACCACCACCAGCGGGCATTGTGCCAGTGCGGCTTTTACCTTATCCGCCTCAGGTAAACTCACCACCGGATTGGTCGCCATTATCCAGACGGCTTTAATTTTACCATCAGCAATGGCATCAAACAGTTCTACCGCTTTAAGCCCTTCTTTTTCCGCAATAACCGGCGACTGCCAGAAGTCCTGAACCAAAGTCCTGTGCTCAGCTGAGTTAATATCCATATGAGCCGCCAGCTGATTAGCCAGACCGCCCACTTCCCTGCCACCCATAGCATTGGGCTGACCGGTCAGTGAAAAAGGCCCCATACCGGGACGACCCAGACGGCCGGTCAGTAAATGACAGTTAATAATACTATTGCCCTTATCAGTACCGGAACCGGACTGATTGATCCCCTGGGAGAACGCGGTGATCACCCGTTCGGTACGGGCAAACAGGCGGTAAAAGCGCTCCACATCAGCCGGTTCAAGCTGACAGTGTTGTGCCACAGAGGCTATATCCGGCGCGCTTGCCCGTGCTGCTTCCAGCGCCTGCTCAAAACCGCTGGTAAAATTATCCAGATACAGGCTGTTGGCTTCACCCTGCTGTTGCAGATACACCAGCAGGCCATTAAACAATATCGCGTCAGTACCCGGCTTTAAGGCCAGATGCAAATCGCTGATGCTTGTGGTCTGGGTAAAACGGGGGTCAATGGTAACAATCTGCAGATCAGGATTCAGCTTTTTTGCTTTGGCAATTCGTTGATAAATAACCGGATGGCACCAGGCCGTATTACTGCCGGTCAGTACTATCAGTTTGGCCCGATCCAGATCATCATAGGAACAGGGTACAATATCCTCACCAAAAGCCCTTTTATAGGCCGCCACGGCTGAGGACATACATAGTCTGGAATTGGTATCGATATTGGCAGAGCCGATAAAACCTTTCATCAGCTTATTAGCCACATAATAATCTTCGGTGAGCAGTTGACCGGACACATAAAAAGCCACAGAATCCGGGCCGTATTCGGCGATGGTTTCCTTAAAGCGTCCGGCGGCAGACGCCAGCGCCTGTTCCCAGCTGACCTGCTGGCCCATAATTTCCGGATAGAGCTGACGTTCATGCAGGGCAACGGTTTCACCCAGCGCCGTTCCCTTGGAGCAGAGCCGCCCCTGATTAGCCGGGTGCTCCGGATCACCTTTAACCGTAACCACACCATTCTGATCCACCCGTGCCAGCACCCCGCAGCCAACCCCACAATAAGGACAGGTGGTTTTAAAATCCACATTGGGCTGCTTGTTCAGGTATTCAGACAGAGGACTCATGATATGGCTGTTTTACTCTAAAAAGGTTCAGTTACACAATGATCGCAAACCTGATTTTACCTGAAAACAGCCTGCGCTGTAATACTGCCCTGTTGCTTATTGCAGTATTTATCCAATATTCTCAGCCGATACCGCCACCCGGTATGGATGGGCAGTGCCGCGCCGTTTTTCCACCAAAAAGGGTATGCAGGCAATATTGCCCAGCTGTTTTTTAAGCTCCTCATTGATTCGGGTGACCGTCTGGGAGACATAGTCTTTGGTCATTCCTGCTTCCTGGAACGCATTTTCTGTTTTTTCCATTGCCCCCATTTCACCTTTTACTTGTTCATAAAAGTCCAGAAACTCGGCAGAATAACGCATCTGCTCTTGCTCATCTGCCGGGGATAATAATGGCCGCCCTTCTTTTTGTCTTTTTATAATCCAGCAATAAAAAGCAAACCGCTGTTCCTGCAGTCTGACCCTGCGACCGTTCATCACCAGCAACAGGTTTCGCTTATCAATTTGTAAAGTGGCAGGCTTTAGCAAGTCCTGAGTCGCTTTAATGGTATCACTAAAACTAAAACCTGCCATAGTGTTTTTGGCCTCATCATTATTGATGCGTAAAAACGGAATATCCGCCAGCATCACTTTGGCCTGGGACGGATCCAGCGGTATATTTTTTCCACCGCGATTATCAAAAATAATATCCCCGTTCTGGCTGGGATAGTAAAAAGACGGATTACCTTCATAAGCCTCCGAAACCAGCACATGAGATAAGCGATCCTGCTCCCGGCCAAACAGGGACAGTGCATAGCCCATATAATAGCCCATGGTTTTTCTGCCTCCGGCAATCGAAACATGCAAGGCCGTATCATTATTCCGGGTCTCTTTACGGATAAACTCCGTAATATAACTGGCCGCCGCCTCGTTATCCTCAGGGGTTTTAATATCCGCAAGCGGCTGATTATCAGCGTCTGTCATCACATGAATATTGTCTGTGTTAAACTCAATCCCCTTAAGTG
>JALTKC010000244.1 GCA_027076245.1 Gammaproteobacteria bacterium | reverse complement strand
GTTGAAGCTGGCGGATCCACTGGATTAAATTAAGTCGGTTTTTCAGGCGCATTTCCCAGAGCCTGTCATCCGGTAATTCCATAATGGATGTCTGTAAAGCCTGCAGTTCTTCCCGCCAGCGTTCCTTACCACAGACATCCGTCCAAAGTTGGTCTGACTTGGCTGAATCCCAGCTGGGGATATGAACACCGTTAGTAATGTGTCCCACGGGAACTTCTGCGGCGGGCCAGCGTGGAAACAGGCTCTGAAAAAGAGACCGGCTGACTTTGCCGTGTAATTTACTTACGCCATTTACGGCTATGCTACCATGAATGACCAGCCAGGCCATGTTAAAAACTTCATAAGCGTTTGTCCGGGACTTACCAAGTGCCACTATCTCTGCTAGATCAATACCGGAATGTTCTGCCCAGGGTGACAGATAATACTGGACAAGTGTATTATCAAAACGGTCAAAACCGGCTTCAACCGGTGTATGGGTTGTAAACAGATTACCTGCACGGGTTGCTATCAGGGCGGTACTGAAATCCACACCCTGTTCCTGCATAAACAACCTGGCACGTTCAAGAATTGCAAAAGCGGCATGACCTTCATTGAGATGACAGACTTCTGGATGCAGCCCCAGTCGATGTAACAGACAATAGCCGCCAATACCCAGCACCATTTCCTGTTTTAAACGTAATTCCGTACCACCGCCGTAAAGTTCACTGGTTATTCCACGGTCAGCCGGGTTATTGAGTGGATCATTACTATCCAGAAGATATAAATTGATACGACCAATCTGTACCTGCCAGGTACGAAGGTGAAGTTCCCGGCCGGGTAATGGGATACTGATATTAAGCCATTCGCCGTTTTCATCACGTACCGGTGTTACCGGCATCTGACTGGGATCATTAAAAGGATAAAATTCCCTCTGTTCTCCCTGACTATTAATCGTCTGTCGAAAATAACCCTGTTGATACAACAGGCCGACCGCAACCAGAGGAATACCCAGATCGTTTGAGGTTTTAAGATGATCACCGGCCAGTACACCCAGTCCACCGGAATAAAGGGGCAGTGCTTCGCTAAGGCCGTATTCCATGCAAAAATAGGCAACCAGTTTAAGCTTGCTTTGAGGATACTTATGGCTGAACCAGGTTTCCCTGTTCAGAGC
>JALTKC010000243.1 GCA_027076245.1 Gammaproteobacteria bacterium | reverse complement strand
GCAATATTGTGGGCTTTGCCCATATCCTGGAAGGCTGCCGACATAATAATGTCAAACACCTGGTTTATGCGTCTTCCAGTTCGGTTTATGGTTTAAATGAAAGCATGCCGTTTTCTGTGCATGATAATGTGGACCATCCCATTTCCTTATACGCCGCATCCAAAAAATCCGGCGAACTTATGGCGCATACCTACAGTCATTTATATCAGTTACCTACTACCGGCCTGCGTTTCTTTACCGTGTATGGCCCCTGGGATCGCCCTGATATGGCTCTGCAGAAATTTGCTAAAGCCATTTTTGAAGGCAGGCCCATTGATGTCTATAACTATGGTAAACACCGCCGTGATTTTACCTATATCGATGATATTGTAGAAGGTATTATCCGCGTGCTGGACAATGTTGCCCAGCCCAACCCGGACTGGAGCGGCGAAACTCCCGATCCCGGCAGCAGCCCTGCTCCCTGGCGTATATACAATATCGGCAACCAGCAGCCGGTAGAACTGTTAACCTATATCGAAACTCTGGAAAAACACCTGGGCAAAAAAGCCGAAAAAAACCTCCTGCCCCTGCAGCCCGGTGATGTTCCCGACACCTTTGCCGATGTCGCCGAGCTGGTCAAAGACGTAGGCTACAAACCCTCTACCTCAGTAGAAGAAGGCATAAAAAACTTCGCCCAATGGTACAAGTCCTACTATAAGATAAACTAAAAAAATTGCGTACAAATATTGGTACAGGCACAATAACGGGTACATTGAAAGAGGTGAAGTAATGAGCACAATAAGCTATTCATCCTTTAGAGTCCATCCGGCCGAAACCTTAAATAAAGTAAATGAAGAGCACACGCCGATAATTATCACCAGACAAAACGGACAACCGGTGGTTGTTATGAGTCTTGAAGATTATAAGTCGTATGAGGAGACTGCCTATTTAATGGCCAGCCCCAAAAATGCTGAACGGCTGAATCAGTCTGTTGCAGAAATACGCCAGATATCAGTATATAATTGCGTAATCAATAATGCTTCTAATTGATTTTTTCTGGCATGTTCTAACCATGACCTGGTGGGTAAAAACGGCTGTAAGTTTTCAGCATTGTCATTAATTTCTGCCCGTGCCAATCCCTGTAAGTCAATAATAGCCACACGACCTGCAAG
>JALTKC010000242.1 GCA_027076245.1 Gammaproteobacteria bacterium | reverse complement strand
CAGCCCTGGCCGCTTCTATGGCCGCATTCAAAGCCAGTAAATTAGTCTGGTCGGCAATGGTGGCAATAAAGGTAATAATCTGGGAGATTTCATCACTGCTTTGATCCAGATCCGCCGAGGAAGCTTCAAGTTCGGTAATTTTTTCCAGCACCTGCCGGGTATTCTGTACCACACTATTGACTGCCACCTTGCTTTCAATGGCATTTTCCACGGATTTTTTCGAGGTCACTTCTACGGTTGCCATTTCCTCAGCAATATTTCGAATATCCGTCTGGGTCGATTCCATTTTGCTTAACAGGTTTTCCGTTTTCATACGGTTCAGTTCCATCCCCATGGCTTCCTTGTGATTCTGCCAGAAGGATTCCTCTATGGAGTCAAATGACACCTGAATAGTATTCATGGATGAATGAAATAAGCCCTTTAATCCCTGTGGCATCATCTTGCGGTAAAACAGATCCTTTTCTGCATGGCGGGCAACCGTTTTAATTTCCCGCATATAGGTTTCTATCTGGTCCATGGCATCATTTAATGCCCAGGCGGTTTTGGCCATAAAGGAATGCTCTGGAATATTTGTAATGCGGTATTCCAGCTCTCCCTGGCGCAACTGATCAGCCAGATGAAAAATACCATTACCCAATTGACGATTCTCAACGATTCTTTGCCAGGATAACCAGGCCGAAAACAAAGCGATAACAGCAAAAGCAATAATCACCCAGTCCAACCCATATTGCACAGTAATATAAGCAAGACCCGAGGCAATAATAATCAGTCGCAGAATCAGCAGTTGCTGGGAGCTAAATTTTAATAATAAATTCTTCATAAGATATATTCTTGTTATGTAAATGTCGGTTCAGGATTTCCATAGATGCCGCTATAGCCTCTTTGGCACTGGACTGCTTTTCCGCCTGCAACATATCTTTATATAAAGGCCGGATAATATTCAGGGCTTCTGCCCTGGGCTTACGGCGCACCGAGTAATACCCCAGTAACTGCCCGGCGGCAGAATAGCTGGGTGTCACATTGGCAAATACCCAGTAATAGGCACCATCGGCGCAGATATTTTTGACATAGCCATTAAACTCTTCGCCTGCCTGCAAGGTTTGCCATAACAGATGAAAAACACCTCTGGGCATATCCGGGTGACGCACAATAT
>JALTKC010000241.1 GCA_027076245.1 Gammaproteobacteria bacterium | reverse complement strand
TCAGCTTCAAAACGGTTAACCAGCTCTGAAGTAAAATGCTGGGAATCGGCTGCCGAACCGCCGTTGCCGCAGGCCATGATTTTGCCCTCATTAAGCAGGCACTGAACCATTTTTTCGCTGGCTTTAAGTATGTCCTGTGCAAGGCAGTCCAGAGCCGCCTGTTTAACGGCAATACTGGTATTAAAAATTGTTTCAATCCGGGACAGGCTCATAGGAAATAATATCCTTCAATAAATTTAGCACAATTCAATGGCATTTCTAATCCATTCAATATTTTCTTCAGCATATTGATGCTTACGGTCAGATATTGCGACGGCATCAATACGGCAGGGCAGGCTGCTAAATTCGGGATGTTTTAACAGGAAATATTGCACGGTTTTAAGAATTTTCTGCTGTTTGCTATAAGTAATGGTTTCCAGTGGATGACCGTAATCTGCTTGTTTACGGTATCTGACTTCAATAAAAACCAGGTAGTTATTATCCCTCATGATGAGATCAATTTCACCACGTCGGGAAAAAAAATTACTGTCAACGGGTACCAGCCCCTGTTTTTGCAGGTAGCTACAGGCAATGTCTTCTGCTGCCTGGCCTTTCCTGTTTCTGTCCCTGATAAAACTCAGCATAATTCCGTTTAGCTATAGTTATAGATTATTCTTCATCAAGCAGCATAACATTGCCCTGCTCAAAGGTGGCCCACGGCATACTACGGATAATATGACCACTGTTATTAATTGTCAGCTGACCGGTATCACCGGGCCAGGATTCAGCAGGGTTCGTCTGCAGATATTTAACCATGGGGGCTATCTGATAACTGTCTGCGCCCATGGCAAACAGGCGCTTATACAAAGTGTTTGGATAATTGCTGCTCTGCAGGCTGACGGCATCCTGTTTGACCCCCAGCAAGAAGGGCATATCAGAAAATAGTACGCCGTCCATATCAATATTTTGTTTAGGACTGTGGTAATTGCTGACAATATGAGCAGTGGAATAAACCGGAATGGTTTCACCATGATGATAGATTATCTGCAGCGGTATCTGCTTGGCCTGTCTGGGAAAAGCCGCCATAAACAGCATATCAATGTCCTGTCTGCGTCGAGGTGTAAACTCTACTTTCCGGCCAATGGTACGGCTGACCTGTTTTTTGCGCGCTTCAC
>JALTKC010000240.1 GCA_027076245.1 Gammaproteobacteria bacterium | reverse complement strand
GGGCTTCGGCCTACGGCTATAATTAATTTATCAAACTGTGCGCTCTGCTTGCCTTCCTGGTTCTGGTAATTAACCTGAACCGCTTTTTTGCCATTTTTTAAAGCTATGGTTTGTGCATCCAGTAAACGGGTATTAAGCTGTATATCCAGACCCTGTTTACGGTAAATTTTCAGGCTTTCCCTGGCAATTAATGTGTCAGCGATGGACAGAAAATTGTCCTGGGCTTCTAACACTGTTACGTCTGCCCCCAGGCGGCTCCAGACACTGCCCAGTTCCAGGCCAATGACTCCTGCACCGATGATCCCCAGTTTTTGCGGCACTTCCTTAAAAGACAGGGCGCCTGTGGAATCCACAATATATTCATTATCAATGGGCGCAACGGGAATATTAACCGGAGAAGAGCCGGTCGCAATAATAATACTGGAGGCCCTGAGCTTAACACTCTTTTTATTGTGCTGATGAACGATAACCTGTTTATTAAGCAGATCCTGATTATTTTTAATGCGGGCCACACCCTGGATCCAGGTAATTTTATTACTTTTAAACAGGGCTTCAATACCGGAAGTGAGGGTTTTAACCACCTTGTTTTTCCGCTCCATCATCTTTTGCAGATTTAATGACAGGCTTTCGGCTTCAATACCATGCATGGACAGATGCTGGTTGCTCTGGGCATAAATATGAGAGGATTCCAGTAAGGCTTTGGAAGGAATACAGCCGACGTTCAGACAGGTTCCCCCCAGACGGGGCTGCTGTTCATCGTCCAGCCATTTATCAATACAGGCGGTACTTAGCCCCAGTTGGGCACAGCGTATAGCGGCCACATAGCCGGCCGGGCCGGCACCGATAATAACGACATCAAATTGTTCAAATTCAGAACTCATGGGCTTAAACCTCCAGTATCAGCCGGGCTGGATCTTCCAGATAATTTTTTATGGCCACCAGAAACTGCACGGCTTCACGTCCGTCAATAATGCGGTGATCATAGGAAAGCGCAAGATACATGACCGGACGAATAACGATTTCACCGTTTTCTACTACTGGCCGGTCTTCAATTTTATGCATACCCAGGATAGCACTCTGGGGCGGGTTTAAAATCGGTGTTGAGAGCAGGGAACCAAATACGCCGCCATTGGTAATGGAGAAGGTTCCGCCGGTTAAATCCTCAATGGCCAGTTTATTGTCCCTGGCTTTTACGGCCATTTCCTTAATGGTGGACTCAATACCCGCCATGGACATATTCTGTGCGTTTCTTAATATCGGCACTACCAGCCCCCGGGGGGATGATACGGCAATACCAATATCAAAATAATTATGATATACAATGTCATTACCGTCTATGGAGGCATTGACCGCCGGAAACTGTTTTAAGGCTTCCACTGAAGCCTTAACAAAAAAGGACATAAAACCCAGTTTGACATTATGGGTTTTTTCAAACAGCTCTTTATACTGTTTGCGTAAGTCCATAACCGGTTTCATATTGACTTCATTAAAGGTAGTCAATATGGCGGCATTGTGCTGAGCTTCCAGCAGTCTCTGGGCAATCCGGGCTCTGAGACGGGTCATGGGTACCCGTTGTTCTTCCCGGGTGGAAAAGTCCATATCAGGCTGAGTATCCGTATGGGAAGGTTCTGTCTTACTATCAGAGGGACCTTTTTCTGTAGTTTTTACAGGCTGAGATTGTGTCGGTTCAGTCGTTTTGGCCTGATTCTGATTAATAACATTTAACACATCTTCTTTAAGAATCCGGCCGCCTTTACCGCTGGCTTTAATCTGACTTTGATCCAGTTTATGTTCAATAATCAGTTTCCGGGCGGAAGGGGTTAACAGGGGCTCTTCAGATTCGGGCACAGACTCAGGTGCAGATTCTGTATCCGTAGTTTGTTTTTCTGTATCGCGTTCTGATGTTTTAAGCTGCGAATCGGCCGGTTTATCAGCATTACTGATGTCCTGGGCTATTATGGTGCCCAGAACCTGTTGTTCTGTAACCGTAGCACCGTCATCTTCGACAATCGTCTCCAGCACACCGTCAACGGGAGAGGGTACCTCAAGTACAACCTTGTCGGTTTCAATATCAACTACCGGCTCATCCCTTTTAACGCTATCGCCAGGATGTTTGTACCAGCTTATGACCACGGCATCGGCAACGGATTCCGGTAAAACAGGAACTTTAATCTCTATTGGGGTGTTATCATTACTCATTTAAGATACCTGTATGATTTCGGTTTAAACGGTTTATTTATTATCTGATACGGATTGAATCTTCAGAGCTTCATTCACCAGTGCTTTTTGCTGTGCCAGATGGATGCGTGCCACACCGACAGCCGGGGCAGCAGAAGCATCACGTCCGACATAGGCCAGACTCTGCTGTTTTGTCTGTACTGCTTCAAGGTGATGGCGTATGGTATACCAGGCCCCCTGGTTGCGAGGCTCTTCCTGACACCAGATCAGTTCGCCGGCATTTTTATAGGAAGCTAAAATTTTCCTGAGTTCCTGTTCCGGGAAGGGATAAAGCTGTTCAATGCGGATCAGGGCAATGTCAGTAATGTCATGCTGAAGTTTCTGCTGCAGCAGATCGTAAAATACTTTACCGCTGCATAACACAATACGCTGTATCTGTTCCTTGTCACTGGCTGTCTGATCATCAATAACATTAAAAAACCGGCTCTCTGAAAAATCTTCCAGAGTACTGATAGCCAGTTTATGGCGCAGCAGACTTTTGGGTGTCAGACAGATTAGCGGTTTACGGATATTGCGCAGCATCTGTCTGCGCAGCAGATGAAAAATCTGTGCCGGAGTTGTGGGAATACAGACCTGCATATTATTCTGGGCGCACAATTGTAAGAACCGCTCCAGCCGGGCTGAGGAATGTTCAGCGCCCTGACCTTCAAAGCCGTGCGGCAGAAAGAGTACCAGTCCGGACAGCCGTTGCCATTTCTGTTCACCGGCGGAAATAAACTGGTCTATGACAACCTGAGCATTATTGGCAAAGTCCCCGAACTGGGCTTCCCAGATCACCAGTGTTTCAGGGTCACTGGTTGCATAACCGTATTCAAAGGCCAGTACGGCTTCCTCAGATAACAGGGAGTCAATGACCAGAAATTCACCCATTTCAGTATCGGTTTTGACAGAGATGGTTTCTGCAAGCGGATCCGGACAGGGCTGCAGGTTTCTCAAAGGCACATAGGCCTCATTTTTAAGCTGGTTATGCCAGACTGCATGGCGATGAAAAAAAGTGCCCCGGCCGCTGTCCTGACCTGAAAGGCGGACATTAAAGCCGTTATTAACCAGACTGGCATAAGCCAGAGTTTCACCATAACCCCAGTCTATGGGCAGGGCACCGGCGGTCATTTTATGCCGGTCAGACATGATTTTTGCTACCCTTGGATGCAGTTCAAAATTATCCGGGATTACTTCAAGCTGGTTCATCAGGTTTTTAATGGTGTCCAGGCTGATATGTGTAGCCACCGGCTGCTCAAGATCACCTGAGCGGTATTTGTGCCATAAGAAAGCCCGGTGTTCGGTGTTGCGGGTTGTATTGGGTGCTACAGGCTCACCGGCTTCAAGTTTGGCCCGATACTCATTAAGCAACGCTTCTGTCTCTTCCGGGGTAAAGATTTGTGCTTCTACCATCTTGTTAATGTAGATTTCACGAGTAGTGGGTAAGTCTTTGATCCTTTTGTACATAATGGGCTGGGTAGCAGACGGTTCATCGGCTTCATTATGGCCGTGTCTACGGTAACAGATCATATCTATGACGACGTCTTTATTAAACTTCATGCGATAATCCAGAGCCAGTTGAGCGACAAAAACAACTGCTTCGGGATCATCTCCGTTGACATGAAAAATCGGCGCACTGACCATTTTAGACACTTCGGTGCAGTAGAAGGTTGAACGTGCATCATGTACATTGCTGGTGGTAAAACCAATCTGGTTATTGACGACAATGTGGATGGTACCCTTGGTGGAATAGCCTCTGGACTGAGACATCTGAAAGGTTTCCATAACCACACCCTGACCGGAAAACGCCGCATCACCGTGGATCTGAATAGGGATGATCTGCTCTCCGGCATTATCACCATAACGCTGCTGTCTGGCACGTACTGAACCCTCAACAACCGGAGAAACAATTTCCAGATGGGACGGGTTAAAGGCCAGCGCCAGATGCATGGTGGCATTGGGGGTTTTAATGTCCGATGAAAAACCCATATGGTATTTAACATCACCGGCATACTCACCGGTATCTTTTTTGCCTTCAAATTCTTCAAACAGCTCGGCGGGGGTTTTACCCAGTATATTGACCAGTACATTAAGCCGGCCACGATGGGCCATACCTATCAGAGTTTCCTTAACACCGTAACGGGTAGCGGTCTGCACCAGTTCATCAAGCAAAGGGATAAGGGATTCAGCACCTTCAAGAGAAAAACGTTTCTGACCGACATAACGGGTATGCAGATAACGTTCAAGGCCTTCAGCAGCAGTCAGTCGCCGTAAAATCCTCTGGCGTGCCTTGTAGTGCAGGGGCGGCATACTGGTAATGCTCTCGATCTGCTGCTGCAGCCAGCGTTTTTCAGTGGTTTCACTGATGTGCATATACTCACTGCCAATTGTGCTGCAATAACTTTGCTGCAAAATGGTGAGTATTGTTTTCAGGGTAGCTTTTTCAGTGGTATGCAGTGAACCGGTCTGAAATTCGGTGTTTAAATCGGCTTCTGTGAGCTGATGATACTCCAGTGTCAGTTCCGGAACCTCAGTGGTGTTTTCCGGGAACAGGGGGTTTAAATTGGCCTTAATATGACCAAGAATACGATAAGCATTAATTAACTGCAGTACCTTGACCTGTTTACGCTCATGATCAATTTCCGGTTCATGACAGGGGGTAGATGTGTTATCCGGATGCAGGGCGTGATAACGAAAGTAATCCCTTATGCGGGAATGAATAATATCCGGATGAGCACCGCCTGCTGGTGTCTGCTCTGAACGGGATTGATATATTTGTTCAAACTGCTGCTGCCACTGCGGTTCTACAGCATCGGGGTGTTCCAGCCAGGTTTCATACATTGCTTCAAGCCAGGCGGCATTGGTACCGTCCAGCCAGGCATTTTTCTGCTTGGAATTCATATCATCAGACATACGATCCGTCTAGCCCTTGTCCTTTATTCTTATTTATTTACATTAAATAATTGTAGTCCCTTTTTTTAAATTAGCGAAGGAAACCAGGAAAAAACGGTCATAATTTGGAAATTATCTTGTAATAACCGGATGGTGTTACAATATACTGCTTATATTTTATAAAACTTAATAAATCTTAAGGAGCTCAGTCTGGATGTCTGCTGTCGCACAAACTCAGGAATCTTCCCATTCCAGTAA
>JALTKC010000239.1:4956-5368 GCA_027076245.1 Gammaproteobacteria bacterium | reverse complement strand
AGTTAAAGGTATTCAGGTAATGAATGATATGGGGGATTATATGTTTTCCCAGTATGCTGGCCGCTGGATACCGGACTCACCGGGTCGACGCAGGGCAATATTGAAACGTCTGCAAAGCTGGGAACCGTTTTCTAATTCCTCACCAGAAGAAGGTATTACTAAAGCCATTCGAACCTTTTATGATCCCAATAAACAAATTGCACTTTATATTTTTGGTGATGATTTTTCCAGAGGCAGTATTCAGTCTGTTATTGACACAGTAAGCCGCCTTAACCGTACTCATCGTAAAGGTTCAAAACGTGTTAGAATTAATGCCGTGGGTTTTCCGGTATTATTTCAGTATCCGGGTACCGAGATGAATATTGCCCGCTTTTCTGCTTTAATGAGAAAGCTGGCCGAAGAAAACAACGGC
>JALTKC010000239.1:0-4946 GCA_027076245.1 Gammaproteobacteria bacterium | reverse complement strand
GGCCTGAACAGTTTAAAATAAACCGGTGTGCTTATGTTAAAAGCGAAGTTTAAAACCAGTCAAAAACTAAATAACTTGCTCCCTGTAACCACAATTTTACTCCTGATTGTATCGTTATCAGCCTGTCAGACCACCCTGCCCGTTTTTGAAGAGAACCAAGAGTCATCCAGCTCTGTTACTGAGGACAGGGACTGTACTGAAAAGAAAAAGACTAGCAGAAATGTACAGTATGACTATCTGGTATATGCCAATAAAATGATAGATTCAATGGTAAAAAACCGCAATGTTCAGGCAAAATTAAAACAGCAGCGGATGAAAATCTATCTGCAGCCGGTCGTCAATAATACCTCAGACAATATTGATATTTCCGCGATTAACTATGCCATTAAAAACCGGGTTATCCGTTCCGGACAGTTTATTCTGGCGGACAGTCCTGATACAGCCCAATACCGGATAAGAGGAAAGATTAATAGTATAAACACGGTTAATGACTGTGACAGCGGACAGAGAAAATTCAGCCTGAGCTTAACAGGCACAAAGCAAGCGGCCATTTTATGGTCTGAATATAAAAACCTGAAATAAAGTGGATTATGGCTAAACTACCGGAAAAAACCAGACAGATTGCTCAGGTACATGCCCAGTTAATCAACAGCGTGGTCATGACCTGTCATAATAAAGCCCTGCTGCCTCAGCTCGAACCGGCTCTGCAGGCGGCACAGAATAACGGCTGGACAGAACTGGTCAAACGGATCCGCAAAATACTGGATGGATCCAGAGACTCTCAGATCCTGATTGGGCTGGATGAAGAAGATGCCGCCATAATTCTGGCCATCCTGGTAGGCCTGCAGGATCCGTCCCAGTTACCCAAAACCGTAGAAAAGTCGGAAGCCGCCTTTGCAGCTCCCGGACTGGCTGCCATGATCCACGCCGCAGCAGGCGGTGATGTGCAGGCCCTGTCCATGCTGGGCACCATGGCCCAGCAAATGTCCCAGACCCCAGGCAGTATGCAACAGTTTGCCGTCATGTTAAAACCCTTAATAGACGGAGAACGGGATCCAGACAAACTGACAAAAAATATGGATGAACAGGCCCGGCAATTAATGGAAGGTCTTCTGGCTGAACTAAGCAGTATAGAAACCAGTAAGCCTGAATAATTAGTTGGTTGTTATTCAACTTAATTAAAAATCAAGTTGTTCTGATTCCATAGATGTACTTAGTTGTTACACACAACCTCTACAGTCAGCAAGGATACATGCCGCACCAATATGGCTCACCTGACCCGCCTGAATATATAGTCCATGCGGCCATTACTATAAATACTATAAAAGCAATTATATTAGGGAATGCAGGACATCCATAATTTATGGTGGGTGTTTCTAAATGCTCCTTAATCAATAAGATCAGATTAATTGATGTAGCCGTTATGTGTAAAAAAATTAACAAACAGATTTGAGTCTTAAATTATCCACGAATGGTATAAAATCTTTATCTGAAAAAAGCAAAGGGATTTTATTTTCAATACAATAAGTAGCAATAATCACATCGGCTGTTTTTCTGATAGTGATGCCTTTTTTTCGTAGCTTTCTAAAATTATTAGCACTTTTAATTGCCATGTCTTTTCCCAATAACTCATGCACAGTTAAAGATGTCAAAACATTTTTGGCTGCTTTATAGTCACTATCACTTCTAAAGCCCTGGAGTACTTCAGCTAGTATGAGATCACCAATTACAATCTCCTCAAGCCCAAGTATTTCATACAATTTATCTGTTTCAGCAGATGCCCTACCATTGAAAAAGTCAATCCAGACACTTGAGTCTGCTAAAATCATTTATTAGTTCTCATTTCATCCAGATCACCCTCCCACTTGAGTTTACCTCTAAGCGCACGAACAGATGCCTGTTTGTTCAACTTAATCAATGCTTTAAGACCCAGTTCAACGGCTTCTTTTTTGGTTCTTAAACCCGTTGCTTTTAATGCATCAGCCATTAAGTTATCATCAATTTCAATATTGGTTCTCATTGTTACTACCTTTGTGTATTATAAAGAGAATGTGTACACATAATAGCAATGAAACACATAGCCAGTCAATTAACCCTGACCGGCTTATTTTTTACTGATTTGATTCATAATTATGTTCATAAAGTTCATGGACTTTGGTTTCAATCCACTGTTCAGCCTGCTTATTAATTTCCTTGGTTTTTAGTCCCTGGGTTTTAATAATCGGGCCAATAACCATTTTTATAGTCCCCGGTTTTTTTAATAACTGTCCCTTGGGCCAGAATTCCCCGGCATTATGGGCAATCGGCAGTACATCAAAACCGGAGGCACTGGCCAGCATGGCGCCGCCGATTTTATAACTTTCCTTCTGTCCCGGACGGGTACGGGTGCCTTCGGGGAAAATAATGACCCAGTGACCTTCCTGCAGACGTTTAGTCCCCTCATCGACAATTTTTTTCAGGGCTTTTTTACCGCTTTTACGATCAATAGCAATGGACTTCATGGAGGCCAGTGTCCAGCCAAAAAACGGTACCCATAATAATTCCCGTTTCAGGATCCATACTTCAGGAATAAACATAAGCTGCAGGGCCATGGTTTCCCAGGTGGATTGGTGTTTGCAGAAAATAATACAGGGTTTTTCCGGAATATTTTCCTGCCCGCTGATTTCATATTTTAAATTGCAGATCACTCCCAACATAAACAGGGTAAATTTTGACCAGAGGGCAATCAGTCTGGAGCGGTATTTATAGGGTACCGGATAGGCCAGCAGGAAAATCAGGGTAGCAATGGGGATGGAGATCCACATAAATATCAGAAATATAATGGAACGTATATAAGCCATAGCAGAACCTTTATCGAGATGCTCAGGATTTATTATTCAGAAAATGCTCAGTAAAGTCAGCCAGATCATTATAAACCGGAACAGACTGGTATTGTGTTAAATGTTCATCGGCTATTTTTTTCAGGCTGCGTATGCCCTTTCCGGTTTTGACCAGAGCGGTTTTAGTTCCGGCTGCCATACCGGCATCCAGATCCCTTAGAGAATCCCCAACCACATAAACTTCAGACAGCTCATCCGTTGAAAGCTGGTAGTCCTGTGCAATTTTATGAATCATACCGGGCAGGGGTTTTCGACAGTTGCAGTCATCATCCGGCCCGTGCGGGCAGAAATAAAAAGCTTCAATTTTTGCGCCCAGAGGTTCTAATAAGCTCTGCAGCTTATTATGCATGGCATGCAGGGTATCGAGGCTGAACAGCCTGCGATAGATACCGGACTGATTGGTCGCCACAATGACTTTATAACCGGCTTTATACAGCCGGGCAATGGCCTGCAGGCTGCCGGGCAGGGGGATAAATTCATCTTCGGACTTAATAAACTGATCCGAATCCTGATTGATCACCCCGTCCCGATCCAGAATAATAAGCTGAGTCATAAGCGGATTAGAGTCAGGTTTAAGCCTGTAATGCTGATAGATCAGCGACCTGCATAAACTGGCTGTGCAGCTGGTTTAACAGGGCAATACGATTATTTTTCAGGGCTTCATCATCCGCCATAACCATAACATCATCAAAGAAGGTATCCACCACCTCCCGTAAAGTGGACAGTTCGGTTAAAGCTTCGGTATAGGCTGCCTGTGCCAGCAGAGGACTGATTTTATCAATAACTGTTGTTAACTGCTGTGCCAGATTTTTTTCTGCTTTTTCCTTTAACAGTTCATCATTGATCTGAGCAGGCAGATCAGATTTAATTTTCTTTAAAATATTGGTAATACGCTTATTGGCAGCCGCCAGGGATTCAGCCGCTTCCAGTTGTTTAAACTGGTTGACCGCTTCAATACGCTGGGCAAAGTCATAAGGCTGTGCAGGTCTTACGGCAACCACTGCATCAAAGACATCGGTGCTTATACCCTGCTCGGCAAAATAGCCTTTAAGGCGATCAAGCATAAACTGATAAACCAGTTCAACAGCATCTTCTGCTTTAACTTCTGCAGGAAATAATCCGGCAGATTCTGTCAGCAGTTGGGGTATGTCCAGAACCAGTTTATTTTCAATAATAGTACGCAGTAAGCCAAGGGCAGCACGTCGCAGGGCAAAAGGATCTTTATCTCCGCTGGGGATCTGGCCCAGTGCAAAAATACCCATTAAGGTATCGATGCGCTCAGCAATGGACAATACCTGACCGGTAGCTGATGCCGGAGTCTGATCACCGGCAAAACGGGGCATATACTGTTCATCCAGGGCAATGGCAACTGCCCTGTCTTCACCGTCATTAAGTGCATAGTATCGACCCATAATACCCTGTAAATCAGGGAACTCATTAACCATTTCAGTCATCAGGTCGCATTTGGCCAGTTGGGCTGCACGTCTGGCATGGCTGTTGCTGGTATTTAATTGTTTGGCAATACTGCCGGCCAGTTCTTTGACCCGCTGGGTTTTATCATAAACGGTGCCCAGTTTATTCTGAAAGACGACCGTTTTTAAACGTTCCAGCTGAGTTTCCAGGGGCTGTTTTTTATCCTGATCCCAGAAAAAACTGGCATCGGAAAGCCGCGGCCGGATAACCCGTTCATTGCCTTCCTTGATCTGTTTAGGATCGCTGCTTTCAATATTGCTGATGGTAATAAAATTAGGCATCAGCTTATTGTCTTTATCCACCAGGTGAAAATATTTCTGATGTTTTTTCATGGCGGAAATTAAGGCTTCCGGCGGTACGTCCAGAAAATGCGGCTCAAAGTCTCCAATAATAGCCTTTGGCCATTCAATCATACTGGTGACTTCATCCAGCAGATCAGGATCAACTACGGCAGTACCCTCAGCCAGTACGGCAATATCCATAATCTGCTGATGGATGATTTCCCGGCGTTTGTCAAAATCCGCAATCACTCTGCCCTGCTGCTCCAGAATGGTTTCATAATCAGCAGCGTTATCCAGGGTAATGGCCTGGGGA
>JALTKC010000238.1 GCA_027076245.1 Gammaproteobacteria bacterium | reverse complement strand
TGATCCAGCAGGGGCTGGACAAACTGAACCAGCAGATTAACAGCCAGGGTGATAAAGATAACGACGGGGATAAGGAAAGCCAGGAAACGGATGCTGAAGCAAAAGTTGAAGCAAGTGGACAGTTATCCATGCAAAGCCGTTTTTCTCGATCAGAGAGCACCCGGGTTGAGATCCTTACTAATGAGGGTGACAGGATTCTGGTTGATCTTTTTAAAAATCAGTCCGCGGAGCAGCAAACTCACCTGCAGCAGTCAGAAGACGGCAATAGTTACAGTAGTTCCCGCAGTATTTCAGCCAGTGCCGGTATTTCCTATCAGGTACAGGGTGATCTGAACAGCGATGAACAGAAAGCCATAGATGAACTGATGGCCAATATTGCCAATGTATCTGAGCGCTTCTTTTCCGGTGATGTGCAAAATGCTTTTCAATATGCCCAGAGTATGGACTTTAATACCCGGGAACTGACGCAGTTTTCCCTGAATATGAGTTATCAGGAAAGCCGTCAGGTGGTTATTAATACTTATGGCTCTTACCTGCCGGAGACTTCGGCAAAAGACAGTGCACAAAACAGTGCAGATAAAAGGCCTGCACTGCAGGATGCCGCAGAAACCATTCGCCAGATAGATGACCTGTTGCAGAATCCTTTTGCCAGCCAGAAATTTGCTGATCCGGCGCAAAGTGTCAGTGAACTGTTAAAAGCCATGAATGAGCAGCTGTATGCTGATTCCATGCAGCAAATGCAGCAGGATTCTGCGGCCATGCTGGATGCTCTGGTAGAGCAAATTAAACAGTTTAGAGGTGCTGAAAGTATAGTCGCAGATACTGAAAACAGCATGATTACCGGCTGAGCAAACTCATTTCTATCTAATGTTTCTCTCGTTCCTGTTCTCCTGAATAGGAACGTACAACTTTTCATTTTTCCCTTTCCTGTTAAAAAGTGTTATACCTTTGTATAAGCCCTGAATATAAAGGATCCACTATGAGTACAAAAAACAGTAAAGTGCCTACAGCCAGTAAAGTGCCTACAGCTAGTAAAGTGCCTACAGCTAGTAAAGCGCTACAAGCCAAAAAAATGTCCCGAAAAAAATATGAAAAGGAGCTTTTTAAACTGCAGGCAGAACTCTGTACCCTGCAGGAATGGGTCGTTGCTAAAGGA
>JALTKC010000237.1 GCA_027076245.1 Gammaproteobacteria bacterium | reverse complement strand
GATGCCACTGTAGCAAACCCAAATTCTATTATGATCCCATTTGGACGTCATAAGGTTCTTACTGATGAAGAAATCGATCTGGTAACCGATTTTATCCATCAATTATAAACAGGCACAAAATATCAGCATTATAGAATAAGACTGCGTCTGAAAACGAACTCTTACCTGCTGATTTGTATACAGTATTAAATGTGTGTCAGAAAAAGACACTTACTAGATGGGGATGCTATCTAAGATGAAACTATCAAAATTAAAAAAAGTAATATTAGCTTTGACTACGGCTGGTGTTCTTGGGGGAGCCTATAGCACTGCTATGGCAACAACACCAGAAGAAGATCTACATAACTTCCGTGAATATTTTTTCAAAAAATTTCCTGGTGTTCCACTCAATGAATATGGCAACGGCGTTTATGCTATTGATCCCGGCTCCAGAGAAACCTGGGAAGCAATAGAAGAATTTCCTCCTTACGAGATTGCTCTGGAAAAAGGGGAAACCTTATTCAATACACCATTCAAGAATGGTAAAACCTACGCTTCCTGCTTTGCAAACGGCGGTATCGGCATTCGCCAGAACTTCCCTTTCTACAGCACCAAAGCCAAACAGGTTAAAACCCTGGAACAGGTTATTAACGAATGCCGCACTAAAAACGGTGAAAAGCCTCTGAAATGGAAAAAAGGCGATATCGCGGCTATTTCCGCTTATATGGCCTATACTTCCCGCGGCAAACCCATGCATGTTAAAACCCCGACCACACCCGATGAAATCAAATGGTATGAGCGTGGCCGTAAACATTTCTACGCCAAGCGCGGCCAGTTGAACATGTCCTGTGCCAACTGTCACCAGGATAATGCCGGTAACCGTATCCGTGCCGATATTTTAAGCCCTGCTCTGGGTCATGTAACCCACTTCCCTGTTTACCGCGCTAAGTGGGGCAGTCTGGGAACCCTGCATCGTCGTTACGGCGGCTGTAATAAGCAGGTTCGTGCCTTACCATTAAAAGCTCAGAGTGATGAGTACAAAGCACTGGAATATTTCCACTCTTATATGAGTAATGGTATCGAGGTTAACGGCCCAGGTTCCAGAAAATAATCCCTAAAGCCTAATAAGGTTTAGTTCAAAAAAGCCCGGTTATCTATACAGATAACCGGGCTTTTTTT
>JALTKC010000236.1 GCA_027076245.1 Gammaproteobacteria bacterium | reverse complement strand
TCATGGTAGAACGGCTTTGGCGGAGTGTGAAATATGAGGAGGTTTACCTGAAGGAATATCAGAGCATGGAAGAGCTGAAACAGTCACTCAGGCAATATTTTGAGTTTTATAATTACGAACGTCCCCACTTTGCACATGGAGGAAAGAAACCGGCAGAAATATTTGGGGTTGGAAAAAAAGACAGTGCAAACGAGTTAAAACTGGTTGCATAAAATCCGAAGACAAACGACAGACCGCCTTATCCACATACCCACAGGCCAGGCCACTCCCTGCGAGATAAACCTAAAGGTCTCTCCGGTCGGGCAGACCTGTGGATATGTGGATAAGACTCATACTAAAAAATATGAGTATGTCTTATTTTTTTAATGAATTGTCTTGACAGTGGGGTCCACTTTAGAGTTATAGGCATCTGTGACATAGGTATCTGCAACTTGTTTCAGGTAACCATCAATTTCCCGAGGCAGTCCTGACGCTTCTGGAAAATAAGTTATTACATCCCCTCGCATATTTTGCCACATTATTCGCAATCGAATCACATAGGGAGACTCAGCCCTTGCAGGAAGGCTTACAGGGGGGGCCTCAAAGGGATTCTGCTCTCTTACTGTATAGCCTGCACTGTGCATTGTTCTAATAATATCATCGGCAATCCGGTCACGACCAATATTCCTGAAACCACCCGCGAGTCGTCCTGCAATCTTGCTATGACCACCCTCAAGTAAGGGTTCCAATATTTCTGAGGCATCCCGTATGATCGCTAATGCGGCATGTGCATCTGTTGGGTTTTGCACAAAATAACGAGGTCCGCAGCCAATCAATGCAGCTGGCAAAGAAAAAATGCGCACTCCCTCTTTAATTACTAAGTCTTTCTTATCTGGCAACTGAGCCCGTATATCTAAAAGTGAGGTTTGATGTGGGAGTGTCGTGACATTATTGCGTGCTTTGACTGCGCGCACCAGCAGTTGCCGAGGTACCGTCCAGTTCTCAGCATGCAAAGCCAGGGATCCTTCCGGAGACAGGCACCAGTCATCACCTTTAAGGTGATTCAGATAGGCTACTACAAAAGACCAAAATGCCGTGTACCAGGCAGTACTTTGCCCAGCCACCTCATCAGGACGCGATGGCACATACCAACCCTTGATCACCTCCTGAAGGAAACCGTTCTGGAGCAAGCGTTCCCGATGCGTTCGTGTTAAATCGGCAGAGCGAATGGCCACATTACCGTTTGCCTGGAGGGCATGAAGTATCTCTAAAGATGCAGCTAATTTTTCAGATGGAGTTGCCATGGCATGTGTCTCACAATTCGCTTATTATGTTATACGCCATTTCGCTTATTATGTCGATCCAAAATTCGCTTATGCACTCAAAATCTCACCCAAAAGGGCTTTTATCTGAATTTTTTGAACAAAGTATGATCCCGCCCTGTGAACGGTTCTTAAAGTCTAAACATAAACTTTTGATTTTTCCTGTTGATGGTGAACTCTGATTCTCACCCAGTGGCATACATTAAGCAAGCGGTTATGTCTTCTGGCTCCAACTCCGGGAAGTCTTCTAAAATTTCAGCTTGTGACATTCCCTGAGCCAGCATGTCTAATATGTCACAGACGGTAATTCTCATGGATCTAATACATGGTTTGCCGCCTCTCTTACCGGGTTCTATTGTTATTCTGCTGTTATAGTTAATTGTTAGTTTCCCTGGTATTTATTTTGCTGTGGACATGGCAATATTAGGGCTTAGGGGGTTAATAAGTACCTCTCTGGTTTTTGGCACCACTATTAAATCCATATCTTCCATAGGTATGGCACCTAATAACGGCTGGTCTCCCATAACCAGCGCACCAGTAAAGCCAATTCTGTTTTTAAAATGCAGTTCAACAGGGCCAACATAAGGAATTAACCTTGTACTGCCATCAGCAAGTGTAACCTCTTTTTTGTCTATTTCCTCAAGTCCAAGTTGTATTTTAATATGATCAGGTATGCATAGATGCAAAGCCCCGGTATCAGCTAAAGCGGCTATTTCAACTGGCTCAAGTTCTGGCTTGCGTGGGTTTTTTAACTGGATAACTGCATTGGATAAGCCCATGATATTTTTCCTTTTATTGGGTCAGTGGATTTTTTTACTTTTTCCATAAGGTGAACGCTGGGGCTGCTTTTTTCCGTTTTGGCTTGTTATGTAACAAACCGTATGAAACCGCTATATCCCAATAATAGCAAGGGGTTGAAGGGTGTGCAAGGTTGCTTTGTGTTACCCCCTGAAATAGCTATTTTTTAGCTTTAGGTGCTAGTGATCGCAAGGTCGTGGAGGTTCAAGTCCTCTCCTGGGCACCATACATATCCAGGGTTGCTCATTTTACGGGATAAAGAAAGACCAAAACTGAACGGGGTGGGGGCAGATGGGCTTTTCTGACTTCGACAGCACCATTAAACTGGTATTTGCCTTTATGTATTAACCTGCCGTCACTGGTACGGACAACTGAACCGTCAGGTGAAACGAGGTAGTCATTTTGCGTGTTTTTGGTCAGTTTTTTCTGGGTGACAAATAATTCCAGGCGGTTGTAGTCACTAACCTGTGTCAGGGAGTGTTTTATGGTCTGGCCATCCTGGATTCTGAAGGACAGATTCTGGGTGAACCGCCTGATTTAAGGGTGGGTGAGTTCTGTATGAAGGATCTGCAATCGTTTTATAAAAATAAAATCATTGCCCGGCCAGCGGTTCATAAAGAGAATAAAAAAAGAGAGCATTTTGATGTTATTCAGAATATTGATGACAATGGAGAAACTGTCGGTACTCTGTTTGCCAGTGCTGAAAAATTTAAACAAAATGTGCTATTGGAAAAGAAAATTCCTGTTCCAGACAGTGACTGGATATTAAGGGTAGAAATTGAACAGCCAGACCAGAGCCATATCTGGATGGTTATTTTAATCGCTAATATGCTGATTTTTGTAGCTGTCAGCATCAGTGTGTATCTGTTTGTGCAAAAAATTCATACCACCTTTAAAACCGATTTTACGCTTATCACCCAGCTGTTAACCAGCGTAAAAAATAAACATGAATTACCAGACAATATTAAACCAGCTATCTGTGTGGAAACGCAGGAACTGGTCAGCAGTGTGGCCGCTATTGCTGAGGAAATTACCTATTATCAAAAAGAATTACTTAATAAAAGCAATACTGATGAACTGACCGGGCTTCCTAACAGACGTTTTTTCCAGGTCTATGCGGAAAAACAAATAGCCCAGGCAGAGAGAAATAATGATAAGCTGACCCTGTTGTATATTGATCTGGATGGTTTCAAACAGGTAAATGATACCTCCGGTCATGCTGCGGGTGATCAGGTGTTGCAGATTATGGCCGAACGCTTTAAAGGTTTTCTTAGAAAAAATGAACTCATGGCGCGATTAGGTGGAGATGAATTCTGCCTGCTGATTTATGGGGATATTGATAAGTTTGAAATAAAGCACCTGATAAAGCGTCTGGAGAGTGAATGCATGGAGCCTGTAGTCATTGATGGTGTAAGTATAACTTTGGGTATGAGTGTGGGAATGGCATTATACCCTAATGACGGTATCAGCTATGATGAGCTAATTGCCTGTGCCGATAAAAGAATGTATAAGAATAAAAAATCTAAACAAATAAAAAATTAATAAGCATAAACAGAAAAACTATCACTTTATCTCTAATCATAAAAGCTGAATACACAATTTATTTTAGCTTCTGAGAAATAAATTTCTTATACAAACTCGCCAGAGCTAAAACCACTGCCCCGGCAATCAGGCCCAGCACCATATTAAAAAACAGCCCGGTGACAGGAACAATAATGGTGCCAATGGTAGGCAGGGTGGCCAGCCATTGTTCCAGGTGATGTTCCTGGGTCAGCAGATAAGGCAGGCCGTGGGCCAGGATACCGCCGCCCACCAGGAACATGGCGGCTGTTCCGACAATGGACAGGATTTTCATTAACAGCGGGGCAAAGGCCAGCAGTGCATGGCCCAGCCGATGTTTCAGGCGGTCTGTAAAGTTTTCGGCCGGGGCTTTGATCAGATAAAACCCGGCATCATCCAGTTTTACAATGCCGGCGACCAGTCCGTAAACACCAATGGTTATGACAATGGCAATAACGCTAACCACAGAGACCTGGGTAATAAAAGCAGAGTCTTTCACCGTCCCCAGGGCTATCACCACAATTTCTGCAGATAAAATAAAATCGGTGCGAATGGCGCCTTTAATCTTGTTTTTTTCATAGGCAACCAGATCTATATCAGGCTTGTGCAGGGCATTAATAACGGCTTTTTTCTGTGCTTTGGCAGAGGGTTGTAAACTGTGCAGGATTTTCTCGCTGCCTTCATAGCACAGGTATAATCCACCCAGCATTAATAAGGGGGTGATCAGCCAGGGAATAAACGCACTGATCAGAAGAGCAGCCGGTACCAGGATCAGCTTGTTTTTAAACGAACCTTTGGCTACGGCCCAGACCACAGGCAGCTCGCGTTCAGCTCGAACCCCGGAAACCTGCTGGGCGTTTAAGGCCAGATCATCACCCAGCACCCCGGCGGTTTTTTTCGCCGCTATTTTGGACATCAGGGCAATATCATCCAGAACTGTGGCAATATCGTCCAACAGGGCTAAAAGACTGGAACCCGCCATGTATCACTCCTTACTTATCAGAGCTGTATTTGATCACAGTCGCGGTCGGATTTCAATGGCTGCAGCTTGAGGTGGTACTATTCAGGTGACAGAGTATCCATCAGGTCAATTAGAAATTCAGCTTCTTCTCTATCCATAGCCTGCCATTTTTCAATTTCCAGGTTTTGTAGGATTTTTAGGGTTTTGGGATCCTCATTCATGGATAGTAACACCTGTTGTAAGTTATCCTGATTCGGGAATTTTGGGCCGGCCAGAAATGCGTGGTGCAGTACATGGATTTTACTGGTGATCAGGCTGTGCAGCTGTTTTTTGACCAGATTGGAAAATTCATTATAGGCATCGGCCAGCAGAAAGCCGATGTCGGCCTGACCGTTAATGACATTTTTGGCTACGGTAATAAAATTTTGACAGTGAATGGTTTCAATGTCTCTGGGGGTAATGTCTGCGGGTTCCAGCATAATCATGCCGATGGTATTCACATCCGGCACATCGGTCATGGCGACTTTAATCCCCGGAGACAGATCTTCAATGATTTTTACCGGATTGTTGACACTGCTGACGATAATGGTTTCATCCTGTGTACCGACCGGCTGTACCAGGGGGTTAAAATCTTTTTCCCGCACCAGCCGGGCAATGTCACAGGGATTGGCATAAATCAGGTCGATGCGGTTCTGGTCAATGGCGTCTGAGAGCTCATTAAAATCATTGACCAGATCAATATGCACAGGCGTATCAATTTTTTT
>JALTKC010000235.1 GCA_027076245.1 Gammaproteobacteria bacterium | reverse complement strand
GGTATGCAAAAGTGTATTTTAAGACTGATTGTAGACAATGGACTGTACGATTCCATGACCGACTGCCTACTGACCTTCCCTGAACGGGAACTGGAGTTTATGGGATTCTCCATACAGGCCCATACCCAGATGCTGGGTGAAATCAGTGAACAGGTATCCGGTTTTAAACAGAAAATGCTGATTGAAATCACCACCCACAGCGATGAAGCCCGGCTGATTTATCAGCATGTAAAAAGTACTCTGACGGAAGCCAGCTTTGAGACCCAGCTGTATCCCTTACTGGAACTGGATCACCAGTAACGAACCCGACCGGTATCCATATGAATAAAGTCTGAACGCCGGTAATAACCGACCCCACCGACTTTCATGGCCACGGCCAGTTCACGCAGGCGGCGGGTATTATAACCTTTAAGACGAATATCAATGGCTTTACCCTGCATATGCAGACTGCGTTTGGCGACCCCGGAACTTTTTTTACGCAGCTTGGCATTGGTTTTTGGGGAACGGTAAGCCGATATTATCTCAAAATCGTTTTCAATACCGGTTTTCTGCTGCAATACAAACAGGGCATCAAGCAGGTTTTTATCAATAGGATAAATTTCCCCGGTGCGAAAATCACTTAAAAAACGATTAATTTCATCCAGGGCAGAGTCTGAATAACCATGACTATTATGGTATTCAATGGCCAGATTTTTGCCGGTATGGGTATGGTAAAACGACAGTTCTCTTTTTAGTCCCAGTACATTCCCCATTTTTGATGATAAAGTGTTAGACGATGCCGCTTTAGCCATTACGGCAGCAGGCATGGCCATGGATAAGGGCATGGCCAGTAAACCAGAAACCATTCGCCGTCTGGAGTGCGAAACGGGAACTGTTTCACATTGAGCCTTCTGTGCCGGAGACTGCATAGAGTGATTATCTGTCATAGCGTTTTTATGTGTTATCATTAATTTACCGTATATTTACCATTATAGTCACTGTATTAACAATTAGACAATCCATTTGTCAAATTGTGCCAGTTATACTTCACATTTATAATGAATATTGAGATTCATGCATGAAATTTAAAGCCTTAAACCCTGTTCTGACCTTTTTGCTGTCCCTGCTTATACTGTTTTCCTCTTCCGTATCCATTGCATCTGTTTCTGATGATATTAAAC
>JALTKC010000234.1 GCA_027076245.1 Gammaproteobacteria bacterium | reverse complement strand
ATATTGAATATACAATAAGCCTGTTAAAATTGTCGATTATGAAACTGCCAGATGATAGTAATATCATCTGGCAGTTTAGTTTCACGAGTATGTATTATAAAATGAACGGATGTATATTAATTGATGGTGAGTAAATGAAGCGTTTTATTTTGTTATCTTCAGGCCGGGCAGGTTCTACATCGTTTATTGATGCACTTGCCCGCTTTGATGATATTGCCGTTCCCAGTAAACAGATTGATTGTATTGATAACGAGATATTTCACCCGAGATTTATCAAAAAATATGCAGCTCAATATCAGGAGCTTTCAGGTATTCCTGTTCGGGACGAGTTATCTTTGATCGAGGCTTTTTTTAAAAGCAATGATGCAGCCTATTGTGGTTTTAAGTCTATGCCTAATCGGCATCAGCATTTACACAGGCTCGCAACTAAGGAAGATATACAGCTTATATCTCTTTCCAGAAATGACATTCCCTCTACGGTTGCCAGTTTCATTATTGCCATTGACAGAAATACCTGGCGTCGTCAAGGGGGCAAGCAGAAACATCGCTTTACCTTCGGGCCGCAATATCGGGAGCGGGTGCTGTCCCATCTGGCCTATATTGTCGATTCGCAAAAAGTTTTTGATGCATTGCCCAATAATATTCAGATTAATTTTGAAGATCTGTGCCAGAAAGATTTTGCCAATGATGAATTAAATGAGTTCTTTCAGCGTCCAGTTAAATTAGCCAATCCACGTCCGCCGGTCAGTGGTGAAGCTTATGTTGATAACTGGGATGAATTTACAGGGTTTATCAATCAGAAGTTGGCTGAGATGGGAGTAGAGCAAAAAAACTAAAATGAAGAAAATTCTTTTTACCTGGGAACTGGGCGGTGGACTGGGTCATATTATTCCCATGAGAACACTGGCAAAGCAATTTTTATCCATGGGGCATGAAGTTTATATTGCGATGATGGATTTAACTCATGCGGCCAGTGTATTTTCCGGTCTTAAGGTCAGGTTTCTGCAGGCTCCATTTAAATCGGGTTATCGGGATAATCCCATCCTTCCCCCGATGAGCTACTCCCAACTTATCAACAATAATGGCTTTTCTAGCCATGCAGAGCTGGAAGGTTTTGTGCGTTCGTGGCAAACATTATATGAGCTGGTCAAGCCAGATGTGA
>JALTKC010000233.1 GCA_027076245.1 Gammaproteobacteria bacterium | reverse complement strand
TTTAAGGTACTACTATGTCAAACTGGGTAGAAGTCGGACAACTGGATGATATTCCCAAACAGGGCTCCCGAGTTGTTAAAACAGGTGAATATAATATTGCGGTTTTCCGCACGGTCAATGATGAAGTCTTTGCTATAAAGGATGAGTGTCCACATAAACAGGGGCCTTTGTCTCAGGGTATAGTACATGACAGAAAAGTAACATGTCCTTTACATAACTGGACAATCAGTCTTGAGTCAGGTGAGGCGTTAGGCCCGGATGAGGGATGTACTAATGTTTTTGTGGCTAAGATTGAGAATGGTGTTGTTTCAATTGATTTAGGATAGGTTCAACTGATTTATTTAGGTTAAATGCAAAGCAATTTCCTGGGAGCGCGGGCATCCTTGCTCGCGTCAACAAGCAGTTTGTGCGTTATTTTGATGCGGGCAAGGATGCCCGCACTCCCAGGCTTTATTAATAAACAGATGAACACTAATTAAATACGATCTAACGGTAAATAAAAAAAACTAAAAGGCATATCCATGTTATTTGGCCGTAAAAAAAAGAATCCAGTTAAGATTGCAGATAAGGAAGTCGTTGAATGGAAATATACGACCTGTGGTTATTGTTCTACCGGTTGTTCCATTCAGGTCGGCTTGAATAAGGAAGGGGAGGCCGTATCCAGTCGCGGAGCGGCCGGGGCGGATGTTAACCGGGGCAAGCTCTGTGTTAAGGGCATATTTGAACATGAACTGTTCAAATCCTCCGGTCGTGGTGATATGCCTCTGGTGAGGAATAAAATATTTGAAGGCTTTGAAGAAACAGACTGGGACAGTGCGCTGGATCAGATGGCCTTTGAAATTACCCGTATTCAGAAAACCTGGGGCCGGGATTCTTTTGCCATTATTTCTACCGGCCAGTTATTAACAGAAGAATTTTACACCCTGGGTAAATTATCCCGTGCCGTTATTGGTACCAATAACTACGATGGTAATACCACCCTTTGTATGGCATCTGCTGTTTCAGGCTATAAACGTTCCTTTGGTTCGGACGGTCCTCCTGGATGTTATGAAGATTTTGAGCACACAGAATGTTTAATAGCATGGGGCTCGAACCTGCCTGAGCAGCACCCTATTATTTACTGGCGTTTACAGGAAGCACAGGAAAAACGTAAGTTTCCCTTAA
>JALTKC010000232.1 GCA_027076245.1 Gammaproteobacteria bacterium | reverse complement strand
GATCCCGAAAAAATCAGCCTGGGACGCAGCCTGTTTTTTGATAAACGGCTGTCAAAGGATAATTCTGTCAGCTGCGCCAGTTGTCATAATCTGGCTCACGGCGGCACAGACAACCAGAAATTTTCTATTGGTGTCAACGGCGCAACAGGCAAGATCAATACTCCTACCGTTTATAATACTCATCTTAACCTGGCACAATTCTGGGATGGCCGAGCTTCCAGCCTGACAGAACAGGTCAGCGGCCCCATTGAAAACCCGCTGGAAATGGCTTCCAGCTGGCCTGATATTATCCGCAAACTGAGCCAGGACAAAGATTTTATGCGCCGTTATAAGAAAACATATGGCAATAAGCTTAAAGCAGACAAGCTGATTAATGCCATTGCTACTTTTGAACAGTCACTGACCACAGTAAATTCCCCTTTTGATCGTTTCCTGGCTGGCGACAAAAATGCCATCTCCTCAGAGGCTCGTGAAGGTTACCGGATTTTTAAATCCTACGGTTGTACTGCCTGTCATCAGGGTGCCAATGTAGGCGGTAATATGTACCAGAAAATGGGCATTATGGCTGACTATTTTGCAGAGCGTGGTACACCCATTACTGACGCAGATCTGGGTCGCTACAATGTCACCCATGATGATTATGACAAGTTTACCTTTAAGGTCCCCAGTCTCAGGCTGGTGGTTCTGACTGCGCCCTATTTTCATGATGGTTCCGTTAGCAGCCTGGAACAGGCCATTAACAAAATGGCCCGCTATCAGCTGGGCAGAGAAATTTCTGCAGAGGATGTGCAGAAAGTAATCGCCTTTCTGAAAACTCTGGTCGGTGAGCATAAAGAGCTGACTCAGTCAGCGGCTGAATAAATTTATGAAAAAAGAACAGTACGCACTGGTTACTTATCTGCTGTTTTTTGTAGTTACGGCCACCGTAGTTTCAGTACTGTATAAACGTAACCAGCAATTACAGGAATACGACCTTATTCAGAATAACCTGGAGCAGCTTAAGGAACTGGATGCCCGTATTGACCGTGACTTACTTTTAAACCTGTCATTTTATTCCTCCAACTATGATGCCCTGGCACAGTCCAGTACACGAATCGATACCCTGCAGCATGATATAACCATACAGTCTGCCGGCTTCTCCCAGGAGGTACCGGAATTTAAAGTCGTCCTGCAGCAATACATAAAAAACAGCACCCGCAAGGAACGCCATCTGGAACGCATAAAATCACTGTCATCCAGCATCAGAAATACCCTGCAATATCTGCCCACGGTGATTAGTGAATTAAGCCTCAAAATTACAGCCTCTGGTTATGACCCTGAAGATCTGCGATTTAAAATTAACCAGTTATTCGGTATTTTGCTGGATTACAATATATTCCCCCGCCATGATAAGAAACAGTTGCTGGAACAGAAAATTGCCGAGCTGAAAAAACTATCTGATCCTGTTTATCAAAAAGAAATTAATAATATCCTGTCCCATATTCAGGCCAATCTGAGAATGAAAACCCAGATGGAGAATATGCTGCGTAGCTATGAAAAAATGAATATTAATAAGGAACTGACACTTTTACAGACTATTCATACCAATTATTTTACAGAACAGAGCAAAAATTCCTATATCATTAATCTGGTGCTCATTATTCTTTCGGCCCTGTTATTTATCAGCCTGGGCTATGTTATGCAGAATCTTAAAAAGGCTCATACACGAGCCAAGATTAACCATGCCCGGCTGTACGATGCCATAGAAAACATTAACGAAGCCTTTGCCCTGTTTGATGCAGAAGATAAACTGGTGCTGTGGAACCGTCAGTTTGAACTGTTTTATCCCAAAATCAGAAAATACATCAAAAAAGGCATCAGCTACAATGAATTAATGGCTGCCGCAGAAGAACTGGGACAGTTTAAAAACAATAAAATCCCCCGTTTACACACCAGCAATGACCTTAAAGCCCACACCAAAGAACTGGAATACCTTTCTGATGGCCGCTGCTTTCTCACCAGTGACAGTAAAACCTCTTCCGGCAGTACCGTCTGTGTACGGATTGATATCAGCGATCAGGTTAAACTGGAAGAAAAAATTATCTGGCAGGCCAACTACGATGCACTGACCCGTCTGCCTAATCGCACTCTGTTCCTGGATCGCCTGGCCCAGGCTATCCAGCATGCCAAACGCGACTCAACTCTGTGTGCCCTGTTGTTTATCGATCTGGACAAGTTCAAGGACGTAAATGACACTCTGGGGCATGATGTCGGTGATGCCCTGCTGGTGTCTGTGGCTGAACGCCTGTCCAGCTGTATTCGCAAAATAGACACAGCCTCACGGCTGGGCGGGGATGAATTTACCATTATTCTGCAGGAAATTTCCAGTACTCACGATGCCGCCAGCGTGGCTATTCATATTATCAAAAAGCTGGAGGAAGTCTTCCAGATTGGCGAACACGAAATCTTTATCAGCGCCAGTATTGGTATTACGGTTTATCCTGATGATGCCGGCAATTCAACCCAGATGTTAAGTAATGCGGATATGGCCATGTACCAGGCTAAGGAAGCGGGTAGAAACACCTACCGTTTCTATACCGAAGAAATGAACCAGGAAATGAAAAACCGCCTGCAGCTTGAAAAAGATATGCGTAATGCCCTGGCACGCAATGAATTTGTGCTGGAATACCAGCCCATTATCGATAGCCAGAGTAATCAGGTGGTCCATGCCGAAGCTCTAATCCGCTGGCAGCATCCAAAACTTGGCCGTATTGCACCGGATAAATTTATCCATCTGGCCGAAGAGACTGGCTTTATTATCCAGCTGGGAGAATGGGTGTTACGCACTGCTGTCAGCCAGATGAATCTATGGTTAAAAGATGGTCTGCAGCCATTTTCTGTAGCAGTTAATATTTCTTCCAGACAACTGGAATCTGATATTTTAATTAAACTACTCAGCGAACTGTTAACTGAAATTCCTCTGCCCAGCCATGCACTGACTCTGGAAATGACGGAAAGCCTGTTAATTGAAAATTCCAGCCGTTCCAATAATGCCCTGGAAAAATTCCGTGAACTGGGGGTCAACCTGTCTATTGATGATTTTGGTACCGGTTATTCCTCACTAAGTTATTTAAAGCAATTCCCCGTTGATATTTTAAAAATTGATAAGTCTTTTATCCATGATATTACCCAGGATAAGGATGATGCTGTTCTAACCAATGCGATTATTGATCTGGCCCATAACTTTAATCTAAAAGTCATTGCCGAAGGGGTTGAAACCATACGCCAGTTAAATTTCCTCAAGCAGAACGGCTGTGACATGATACAGGGTTATTATTACAGCCAGCCCCTGCCGCCTGATGATTTCTACCACTATTGTCTCAAACAGAACCGGCACCAGAATTCTCTAAAACCTTCTAATGGAACCTGAATAATGATTATTGATCTGATCCGGCACGGCAGCCCGGTAGGCGGTAAAATGTATCGCGGCCACAGTATTGACCATCCACTGTCTGAGGAAGGCTGGCAGCAGATGCGTGACTGTGTAGGGGATTATAATTTATGGGATGTTATCATAAGTTCTCCCCTGCAGCGCTGCAGTGCATTTGCCCGGGAACTGCACCAGCGCCATAATATTCCCCTGGAAATAATGGATAACCTTAAAGAAGTGGGCTTTGGCAGCTGGGAAGGTAAGGAGGCCAGTGAAATTGACCGGGAAGCATTTTTAGGTTTCTATCATAATCCCATGAACAATCGCCCTGAAGGCAGTGAACCTCTGGAGGATTTTATCAATCGCGTAGTACAGAGCTGGAAAACTATTCTCTGTGAACATCATGGCAAACATATTTTAATTGTTGCCCATGCCGGAGTCATACGGGCGGTTATTGCCCATATTCTTTATAGTGAACCGGCGGGTATGTATAAAATTGCCGTAGAAAACGGCAGGATCTGCCGTATAGAAGTTACCGAACGTTCCGGTCCGGTTTTAAAAATGTTAAATGGGACGTTGTAAAAAATAATAGCGAGCTATCTCCCCCTCATCCTGACCATCTCCCTCAGGGAGAAGGAATTGAGAGTTGCTTATCAGGAAAATTATTATTTTAAAGCACTATACCAATTAAGGCTGTTGCTTCTGCAATTTCCACACAGGCGCCAATCGTATCCCCTGTCATGCCGCCAATCCGTTTCAGCATCATGGCTCTCAGACCGTAGAGCACCGCAAATGATAGCAGCAATGCCCAAAAACCGGCTACTATAAGGGTCAGCAGCAGGCTGATGGTTAGCACACTCCATAGGGTTTTCTGATCCGGCATCTGCTCCAGAATAGCTGAGCCCAGGCCGGATTCACGCACATATTCGGTTGACATAAACAGGGCCAGGATCACGGCCCGGGAAAATAGGGGCAGAACCAGAATAAAGGCACTCTGTCCGTTTTTAAACAGATAACTCAGCGCACTCCATTTCAGGAGCAACACCAGTACCACCACCGCTACCCCAATAGGACCGCAGTAGGGATCTTTCATAATCTCCAGGGTACGGCTGCGGCTATGCTGCCCACCTACCCAGGCATCGGCGCTGTCGGCCAGGCCGTCCAGATGCAGACCTCCTGTAATTAACACCCATAAAGTCAGCACAACCGCCGCCATAACATCCGCGGGGAAACCACTGGACAGGAACCACAATAACTGCAGGGTCAACCAGAGTAAGCCGCCAATCAACAGTCCCACCAGCGGGTAAAACAGCATGGACTGGCCGATTTCCTGCTGGCTGACATCACCTTTTAAGGGCACCGGGATCCGGGTTAAAAAACTCAGGGCAATAAAAAAAGCACGCAGTGAATTATTCATATTAGTGAACCATGTTGTTTAAGCGTTGCTTTGGTTTCATCGCCATTATAATAAACCTGAATAGCTGAACAACAGGCATAGGGCACTTCGATATTATGTATTGCAGTTAAGGGCATTTCCAGAATATGAGCCAGAATCACTTTCTGGACTCCCCCGTGGATCACCAGCAGACTGTTCTGTATATTTTCTGTATGAATGATGTTCTGCCAGCATTGAATAACGCGCTGATTAAAATCAGCCAGTGTTTCACCTCCGGGTGGAGAATAATTCAGCGGATCAGACCAGAAATTATGCAACGCCTGGGCTTCCCTATGCTGGATATCATCAATAAACCGGCCATCCCATTGGCCAAAATCGATTTCCTGCAATGCAGGCTCTATGGAACAGGGAATATTTTTCTGAACAGAATAATTTTGTGCGAAAGCGGCACAACGTTGTAATGATGAGCTAAACACCTGCTGAATATCGATAGTGTCTGTGACCTGCTGCATTTGCTGCCAGCCTTCCCGGCTCAGAGGCGTATCGGTTCTGCCACGGAAAACAGGCTTATCCTGCAGGCTTTCACTATCTTCTGTCCGGCCATGACGTAACAGATAAAATAATTTAGATTTCACTTTTTAC
>JALTKC010000231.1 GCA_027076245.1 Gammaproteobacteria bacterium | reverse complement strand
CGTAAAATTCTATTTCCCAGTTTCACAGCGTTAAAATTTTCCTGTTTTGCCCGTATCACTTCATCTTCTGTCAGACCGCCTTCAGGGCCAATCAGTAGAGCAAATTTTTTTACCGATGTTGTCAGACTGGAAATAGACTGATTTGACAGTGGGTCCAGTGTAAGACGCAGTTCATGCTGTGATAACAGGCGCAGGGCATCGCTGAACTTTATTGCCTCCTCAATGACTGGCAGGCTGGCACGGCCAGATTGTTCACAGGCATGGATGGCAACTCCCTGCCAGTGGCGGTGCTTTTTTTCTGCCCTGTCAGCTTTTAAATTAACCACCGTACGCTGACAGATAACGGGAATAATTCGGCTGACACCCAGCTCAACAGATTTCTGTATGGCTATATCCATACGATCACCCTTGGATATGCCCTGTAATAAGGTGATATGCAAAGATGACTGTCTGTCAGACAGGGTTTTTTCCAGGATGCGAGCGCTGGTTTTTTTTCTATCAATGGATAATTCAGCCAGATAGTCATGGCCATCACCATTAAATATAATCACCTGGCTATTATTTTTTAAACGCAGTACGCGACTTAAGTGGTGGGCGGCCGATTTATCAAAATCAATTTGCCCGCCACAGTTCAGCTCTATATTTTGGTAAACCCGTGCTGCCATATTGATCTCCAGGGCTTAGTCCCGCGTGGCAATCTGTATGCCCTGCCAGGCCACATCAGCAATTTTTTGTAAGGCCTCCTGAGTCACTACATAGGGTGGCATAAAATAAACCACATTGCCCAGTGGCCGCAGCAGTACGCCCTGTGTCAGGGCATATTGATACACTTTCAGGCCGCGTCTTTGCTGCCAGGGATAGGGGGTTTTACTGGCCTTATCCTGTACCATTTCAATAGCCAGTATCATGCCTGTCTGACGTACATCGGCAATATGTGGATGGTCCTTGAAATGTTCCGTGGCTTTTTGCAGATAATGAATTAACAGCTGATTATTATCCAGTACATGGTCATTTTTAAAAATATCCAGGGTAGCCAGGGCGGCGGCGCAACCCAGGGCATTTCCCGTATAACTGTGGGAATGTAAAAAGCCATTCATACTGTCATAGGAATCATAAAAGGCCTGATAAATATTGTCTGTGGTCAACCCGCACGACAGGGGCAGGGAACCGCCAGTCAGT
>JALTKC010000230.1 GCA_027076245.1 Gammaproteobacteria bacterium | reverse complement strand
GGGACGGAGTCTCTCATTAAGGCCTCTGTTTAGTTCAGGGTGGCTTGGTATGCCCGGACATGTTATTGCCTGGTTAAACATGCTAAAATTTTTTTATGCCTGCTAAAGAAGTTTCCCGTCATTTTAAACAGTTCCTTATGGTCGCAGCCGACTTAATCTGGTTGCCCCTGTCTCTGTGGCTGGCGATTGCTTTTCGCTGGGGGGATGTACCTTATACAACCGGCTGGCGTGAGTTTCTGGTTTATATGGGTACCACTTTGTGTACCGTAATTATTTTTCTGCGCTTTGGCCTGTATCGTGCTGTTATCCGTTTTATGGGAACAGAGGCGCTTATTGCGGTAGTCAAAGGGATTTCTGTTTCGGCTTTGCTTGTGGCCACCTTTGTTTTTCTGACCCGTTCTACTGAAATTCCTCGCTCTGTGCCTTTTATATATTGGGGTATAGCATTGTTGTTTGTGGGTGGTTCCCGCTTTGTTGTCTGGTCTTACTACCAGTCTTTATTAAAAAAAGACAAGGAAAAGGTGGCCATTTACGGTGCCGGTGATGCCGGTCGTCAGTTGTTAACGGCGTTACGTCAGGGCAGTGAATATGAGCCGGTTTTATTTATTGATGATAACCGTCAGCTGAAAGGGCAGGTAATTAACGGGCTTAAGGTTTATCGTCCTCATCATCTTGAAAAGCTTATCAGTCAGGAAGGCATAAAACATGTGCTGCTGGCCATGCCTTCGATTGCCATGCAGCAAAAAAGAAAAATTATTGCTGAACTGGAGCCGTTACCGGTACAGGTAAAAACCATACCGGTACTGGCGGATATTGTCAGTGGTAAGGCAAAAATTGCTGAATTACGGGAAGTGGATATACAGGATCTGTTAGGCAGAGACTCTGTGGTACCTGATAACCAGCTTTTTGACAAGTGTATAAAAAATAAAGTGGTTTTTGTCTCCGGTGCGGGCGGTTCGATTGGCTCAGAGCTGTGCCGTCAAATTATAAAACATCAACCCAGGCACCTGATTTTATTTGAGCTGTCAGAATATGCCCTGTATTCCATTGAGCAGGAATTAAAGAAAATTATATTGGAAGGTATTCAATTGACGGCATTACTGGGTTCAGTTCAGGATAAAAAACGCCTGCAGAGTATTTTTACGGTTTACGGTGTGCAGACTATTTATCATGCGGCGGCCTATAAGCATGTGCCCATTGTTGAGGAAAATATTGTAGAAGGCATCCGCAATAATATTTTTGGAACGTACCGGGCAGCTGAGGCGGCCTTTGACAGCGGTGTAGAAACCTTTGTGCTTATCTCAACAGATAAAGCAGTACGTCCTACTAATGTAATGGGGGCGACCAAGCGTTTTGCTGAAATGGTATTGCAGGCACTGGCCGCAAAGCATGTTAATCTGGGCACCCGTTTTTGCATGGTGCGTTTTGGAAATGTGCTGGGTTCGTCGGGTTCTGTTGTTCCGCTGTTTAAAAGGCAGATTAAGCAGGGCGGTCCGGTTACGGTAACTCATCCGGATATTGTGCGTTATTTTATGACGATTCCGGAAGCGACTCAGTTGGTGATACAGGCCGGAGCGCTTGGGCAGGGCGGAGATGTGTTTGTACTGGATATGGGCAAGCCGGTAAAAATTGCCGATCTGGCTAGAAAAATGATTCACCTCTCTGGTTATGAAGTAAAAGATGAGCATAATCCCGAGGGTGATATTGAGCTGGTTTATACTGGCTTGCGTCCGGGTGAGAAACTCTATGAAGAGTTGCTTATTGGTGATAATGTTACTGGTACACAACACCCCAGAATTATGCGGGCTGAGGAAAAAATGCTGCCCTTTGATATTATTGATAAAAAAATGAAGCTGCTTGATGAGGCCTGTAATGACTTTAATATAGCCTGGGTACGGGAAATTCTGCTGGATAGTGAAACCGCCTATGTCCCCGATAAGGAGCAGCCTGTAGATTTGTTATGGTGTGAATTAAAGAAACAGGAAAATAATGTAATAAAAGCTCAGTTTTAATTCAAAATATTTTTTTAAGAACAGTTGTTCAGGCTGTTGTGGTAAACAATCAAGATGGAAAATTAATTTAGTGAAAAAAGCATTAATAACCGGTATCACCGGTCAGGATGGCGCTTATCTGGCAGAATTTTTACTGGCTAAAGGCTATGAGGTTCATGGTATTAAGCGCCGTGCGTCCTTATTTAATACCGACAGAATTGATCATCTGTATCAGGATCCACATGAAAAAAACCGTCATTTTATACTCCATTATGGCGATTTAAATGATTCCATGAGTCTGGTGCGTGTGATTCAGCAGGTGCGTCCGGATGAAATATATAATTTAGGTGCCCAAAGCCATGTGGCAGTGTCGTTTGAGACACCGGAATATACAGCGGATACGGTAGGGCTGGGTGCTTTGCGTATTCTGGAGGCTATTCGTATCTCAGGGCTGGAGAAAACTACTCGTTTTTATCAGGCTTCTACTTCCGAGCTGTACGGTAAAGTACAGGAAATACCACAAAAAGAGACTACGCCGTTTTATCCCCGTTCACCCTATGCGGCAGCCAAGCTGTATGCTTACTGGATCACGGTCAATTATCGTGAAGCTTATGGTATGTATGCTTGTAATGGTATTTTGTTTAATCATGAGTCACCCATACGGGGAGAGACCTTTGTTACCCGTAAAATTACCCGTGCGGTGGCTCGTATCAGCCTGGACTTACAGGACTGTTTATATCTGGGTAACCTGGATGCCAAACGGGACTGGGGTCATGCTAAAGATTATGTGGAAATGCAGTGGCTGATGCTGCAGCAGGATGAGCCGGAGGACTTTTGTATTGCTACCGGTGTGCAGTATTCGGTGCGGGATTTTGTTAATGCAGCTGCCAGTGAACTGGGTATTCATTTGCGCTGGGAAGGTTCGGGGGTGGATGAGCAGGGTATTGTGGTTGATGCAGGTAGCACCTTACTGAAACCCGGCCAGGTCATTGTAAAAGTTGATCCCCGTTATTTCAGGCCAACAGAGGTGGAGACACTTTTAGGCGATCCGACCAAAGCTAAAGAAAAACTGGGCTGGGTACCTAAAATTACTCTGGAAGAAATGGTGGCTGAGATGGTGCGGGAGGATCTGGCGATTGCCCAGAGGGATGAGCTGTGTAAGAGGGAAGGGTTTAAGACGTTTGATTATAATGAGTGATAGTAGGTTTTATGGGATAGGTTTTAGGGTTTAGGGGGGAGTTGAGAGTGTGTTTTGGGGAGCTGGAAGGGGTTCTGTGGGAGGCTTCTGAGCTTGAGCTGGCTGTTTTGGTTGGGAGTCGGGCTGAGGGGCGGGCTGGGGTGGATAGTGACTGGGATATTGGTGTTCAGTGGCGGGCTGGTTTGTCTTTTATGGAAATTCTGGGACTTACGGAGACTTTGAGGCGTGATCTGGCAAGGGTTTTGGGTGTTACAGAGGATAAAATTGATTTGATAGATATGTCTAAGGCAGGGCTGACTATGCGGGCCTTGATTGCTGAAGAAGGGGTGCCATTAAAAGGTGAGGAGCAGTTGGCCTGGTATCATTTTCTGTCCCGGGTCTGGAGAGAGCTTGAAGATTATGAGTGGGAAAAAAGTCATGCGCTTTGAGCTTTATCAACAGGAAACCGCTCAGTTGGCGACAGAATATGATGCTTTGCTTGAAGTGGCCCGTCAGAAAATGCTGGCGGGTGAGGTATTATCGCCCCTGGAACAAAATGGTGTTTTGCATGCCCTGCAGGTTTTAATAGAAAATGCCATCGGTAAGGCTAAGCATATTCTTAAGTTTAAAAAAGAGCATGTGCCTGTATCCGCTTATGATACTTTCTCCTCACTGGTACGGATTAAAATACTGCCCGATCCTCAGTTACCTTTATGGAATGCTATTGTTGGTCTGAGAAACCGAATTGTGCATGAGTATATGAATATTGATATGGGGCGCGTACTGCAGTTGGTTAAACAACAGGATTATAAGTTTGTGGTAGAGTTTCTTCTAAATCCGGTGAGTGAACTATTAGATTCATCAGAATGAGTGGTTGATGTGAGTGATTATTTAAAAGACAAAACATTTTATATAGCTGGTCACCGGGGTATGGTGGGAGCGGCTATTATTCGGCAATTGGAAAAGCTGGGTGTAGAGAATATTATTACTCGTACTCATGCAGAACTGGATTTGTGTGAACAGGCGGCTGTACGGGGGGTTATGCAGGAGCAGAAGCCGGATTTTGTGGTGCTGGCGGCGGCAAAAGTGGGTGGGATTTATGCTAATAATGAGTACCCGGCTGAGTTTATTTATCAGAATATGATGATTGAGGCCAATGTTATTCATGAAGCCTGGGCCGCCGGAGTGAATAATTTATTGTTTCTGGGCAGTTCCTGTATCTATCCGAAATTTGCTAAACAGCCTATGGCTGAGCCAGAACTGCTGACCGGGGTACTTGAGCCAACTAATGAGCCTTATGCGGTAGCAAAAATTGCCGGAATTAAGCTGTGTGAATCCTATAATCGTCAGTATGGAACTGACTACCGTTCAGTAATGCCCACTAATTTATATGGGCCGGGGGATAATTACCACGGCCTGAACAGCCATGTGGTACCGGCCATGATCAAACGCTTTCATGAAGCCAAACAAAATAGACGGCCCTCTGTTGAAGTCTGGGGAACGGGCAAGGTGATGCGTGAGTTTCTGCATGTGGATGATATGGCTGCGGCCAGTGTCTTTGTTATGGGGCTGGACAAGGCCACTTATCAGGCGAATACTCAGCCTATGTTATCCCATATTAATGTGGGTACCGGGCAGGATGTTACCATTGCGGAACTGGCGCAAACAGTAAAAAAAGTGGTGGGCTTTGAAGGGGAACTGGTCTTTAATGCCGACAAGCCTGAAGGCACCCCAAGAAAATTACTGGATGTAAGCCGCATTAATAAAATGGGCTGGCAAGCCAGTATTGGACTGGAAGATGGCCTGACCAATGCCTATCAGTGGTACCTGGAACATTATAGTCTGCTATAATTGACGTAAAAGGCTAACAACTAAAGTCCTGCTATCGGAAGTTTATTTATGAATACGGCTGATTTTATCAAGCATTATACTTATGAAGACTATAAGCTTTGGGAAGGGAAATGGGAGCTTTTTGATGGTTTCCCTGTTGCCATGAGTCCTGCGCCAACCATTAATCATCAGGCAATAGCCGGAAAATTTATAGCACAGTTAGATGAACAACTGGATAATTGTGAAAGATGTCTGGTTATAGGAGAAGAAGACTACAAACTCTCTGATGATACCGTGTTACGCCCCGATGTTGTACTGATCTGTGATGAACCCAATGAGGCTTATATTACCAAAGCACCTGAGCTTATTGTAGAGGTGGTCTCTAAAAGCACAGCAAAAAATGATGAAGGCTATAAGTTTCAGAAGTATGAAGCGGAAAAAGTCACTTACTATGCCATTGTTTATC
>JALTKC010000229.1 GCA_027076245.1 Gammaproteobacteria bacterium | reverse complement strand
TGAATGGTACACCCTGTTTCAGCTTATGAAAGCGAATCCGAAAAACCCTGAATCTAAAGTAACACCGCCAACCGATGAAGCACTGGAATATTTAACTCACCTGAAAGTATCCCATGTAGAAACCATCAACAGCAGCATTACAGAAAAACAGACTTCAGCCAAGACTATTTATCAGATTGAGTACCATCCGGAAAATTCATCTGTTATTAAGGAAATCCGTCATACGGTTAAATGGTGGTATGATGAAAAATCAAATCAATGGTTTACCGATACCCCCTTACCTGAAGCCTTCCAGGTACCTAAGCATCAAACCATTAAGTTATCACCAAAACAGAACTAATCAGGATGAGGAGCTTTCTGTGCGCTCCTGCAGAACTTCAGCAATATCTTTTATCGGTCTGGGTCGGCACAGTCCATAACCCTGGGCATAATCGACACCTATTTCTTTTATAACAGCCAGAATATCATCGTTTTCCACATATTCTGCCACTGTTTTCAGCCCCATCATATGCCCGACTTCATTAATGGACCGAACCATAGCCTCATCCACCGGATCGATAACAATGTCTTTAACAAACAGGCCGTCAATCTTCAGGTAATCAATATTGAGTTGTTTTAAATAACCGAATGACGACATGCCTGAACCAAAATCATCCAGAGAAAAAGAACAGCCCAGTTCTTTAATGGTATCAATAAACAGACTGGCTACACTGAGGTTCTGAATAGCGGCTGTTTCAGTCACTTCAAAGCAGATTTTTTCCGCCGGGAACTGGCAGTTTTTAAAATGCTCTTTCAGGTGATGCATAAAGTGTTCATCACCAATGGAATTTCCAGACAGGTTAATACTGCAGGAGGCAATTTGACGGGTATAGTCAGGATGGGTATTAAGCCACTTAAAAGTAGTTCTTACTACCCAGTGGTCCAGGATCTTAACCAGATCATAATGCTCGGCTGCCGGTAAAAAAGCCCCCGGCGGGATCAGGTTGCCGTGTTCATCAACCATGCGCAGTAAAATTTCAAAATGCAGCCCGTCATCGTCGGAGTTAACCGGGACTATGGTCTGAAAATACAGTTCAAAACGGTCTTCCTGCAGGGCCTGGTTAATTTTGGAAACCCATTGCATTTCCCCCTTTTTACGCATGACATCTTCATCATCATCCTGATACACATGCACCCGGTTCTTCCCCAGATCCTTGGCCGCATAACAGGAAGAATCCGCCAGGCTGAGCAGTTGGTCAACATCACCGGCATCTTCATCTACCGGCACCAGACCAATACTGACGCCGACATTAAAGGTGTGTGCTTCCCAGATAAAATCAAAACGCTGAATTTCATTACAGATTTCGGTAGAAATCATGGTCGCCTGATCCACAGGACAGCCTTCCAGAATAGCCCCGAATTCATCCCCGCCCAGACGCGCCAGAGTATCACCGCGGCGTAGTTTTTCTTCCAGCAGTTTGGTTATCTGACGTAATAACTGATCACCGGCAATGTGTCCGCAGGTATCGTTAATAATTTTAAAATTATCCAGATCCAGATACAGCAGAACATGCATCAGTTTGTCGGTTTTTGCCCGTTCTATAGCCTGGCGCAGGCGTATTTCAAATTCGGCCCGGTTAATCAGGCCGGTTAACTGATCATGAGTCGCCTGCCAGGTCAGGCTCTGTTCCATTTTCTTGGCTTCAGTAATATCGTGCAGAGCCACTACCGCACCTATGACATCATGTTCCCGGTTTCTCATGGGTGACACAAATTCTTTTACCGCAATGACATATCCATCCCGGTGTGCCAGGAACAGACTGTCCGGTAAACGATAGGAGGTACATTCATCAATGGCCCGGCGCAGGTAGTTTCTGGTCGGTGCTTTCACTTCAGCATTAAACAGATTAACAATCTGATTAAAAGGCCGGCCAATCGCCTCAATATTTTCCCAGCCGGTCATTTCTGATGCTTTCGGGTTGATATACGTTACGACCTCATTCTTATCAACCGTAATAACCGCGTCTTCAATAGCATTAAGGGTGACCAGAAAACGTTCTTTTTCAGAAAACAGCTGGGCTTCAAATTCCTTACGCCAGGTAATGTCCATGCCGTATCCCTGCACCAGGGATCGTTCAGTCAGCGGATAAAAGTTCCACATAAACCAGCGACCCTGGGACTGCACTTCCACATTATTCAAAGCCTTTCCGGTTTCCAGGCACTGGCTCATCAGCGTGGTCAGGTTACCCGGCAGTACACTGGGCAGACCTTTAGCATCGAAGCCCAGTTCAGCAATCAGTTTAACCATGGCCGGATTGGAAAAATACAACAGTCCCTGATCACTGATTTCAACAATAGGAGCCGGATTAAGTTCAGCAAACATGGCCAGACGCTGCAGTTCTTTTTCTGAATAACGCCGCAGGGAACAGTCCTGAAAACTCAGCACCGAATAGTCATTTTTCAGCCCCAGTTCCGCACCGGGCAGATCGGCAACGTGTTTAATGTCCACATGAAGGTAAACGCCGTTTTTCTGAATAAACCAGCTGTCCACAACAATATTAACTGGCAGCTTATGTCTGGGAAATGAGAAGGGACAATCTTCTTCTGTATGCTGATAATCCGCTGTCTGACCGCATAAGAGAGTATGCAGAACACGCCCGTTTAAATCATCCGACTGATAACCCAGCAGCTTAAGCGCTGTATTATTGGCACCCGCAATGATACCGTCCGGGCCCAGTACAATTAGTCCATCAGGCCAGTGGGAAAACAATGGGTGATGCAGAATCTTTTCTTGAACCAGCAGGTTTTCCGATCTGGATTGAGGCAGTTTCTCGCTCATCTAAACCTCGTTTACCAGTAACAGATGTTGCGGATCCGTTGTGTCATCGATTTCCCCCACTATGTTTTTAATATGACGTTTCTGTTCATCATGCTGCAGATCAATTAACTGTGGATTCAGCAAAGGCCGGCCATCCACAGCATACATGATCCTGACCACCGGGATCAGCGGCTTATCCCGGTTAACTTCAACCACGACCCCCTTCTCACCGGTGGTTAATTCCACAGCCGAAGTCAGGGGATATATCCCCAGCAGTTTAATCAGTGACTCAACCAGTAATTTGTCCAGTTTGTTCTGTACCGCTTCTTTATAAAAAACCCGCAAAGCTTCAGAAGGAATAAGACCCGGCCCATCCAGCAGACCATGAATGGTTTCATCATAATAATCAGCCAGGATGAGTATCCTGTCCATAGTATCAAGCTGCTGCTCCTGCAGACCTTCGGGATAACCGGAACCGTCCAGGCGTTCATGATGCTTCATCATCATGCTGCGGATCTTATCTGAAATATTATGACTTTTAGAAATTAACACATTAGCAATTGTATGGTGCTGATAAACAACTTTTTTCTCGTTTTCGGTATATTTCCGGGGTTTACCAAATAAATTAAGCGGTAACTGAGCCCAGCCCAGATCATGCAGTAAGGCCGCCATGGCCAGTTCTTTTAACTCCTCTTCACTGAGTTCCTGTTGAATCCCGAGCGTCAACGCCAGAGTCATCACACTGAAGGAATGGGTAAATAACTTCTCCTCATACCGCTTAAGATGCATAAGCGTAAGCAGAGCCTGACTGTTTCTCAGTAAACTGGAAATGGTATCATCAATAACCGGCTGCAGTTTCCGTACCGCAATGACCTTTTTCTGTTCAATACAGTCACTGATCTCATTAAAAGCCTGTTCAGCCTGCTTTTTAAGAATCGCGGCCCGCCCCATTTCTTCATCCAGTAACACTGTCGGATTATTCAGACTGTCGGCACTTAATTCGGGAATCGCTAATTCAGGATTTTCGGACTGTTCGGTTTCTGTCTCAGCACTGACCTCATTATGCTGCGTATCATTGTCAGCATTAACAGGTTCCGCTGGTTGCTCAGAAGCTGACACTTCATTGACTTGCAGTTGACTTTTGTCCAGATCAATAGTCAGTTGCCTGACACCGGAACGTTTCAGCAGGGCAATGTCTTTTTTTGTCTTAATGGCCCTACGATGGAACAAAAAGGGGGATTTTATCCATGAGATGTCCAGATCGACAACGAACATGCCGAGCTGCAACTCATCAATGGTTATTTTTTTGTGGCCCGCGCTCATAAAAAAACCTAAAAAGTCAAAAAATAAAAATTTACTACAAAAAGGCTGTCCAACTTCAATTACTCTGCTTTATTCAGAATAATTGCCTGAGAAATACAGCCTGAAGATCCCTGTAATCTATAAGAAAGTATAGAAGATAATCTGTAAAAGTAGAGTGAATAGCGCAGATTTTGGAAAAAAAAGCAGCTTATTTGGGCTTGTGCAGAGACTGTCAGTAAATTTTGCCTTAAACGTAATCATTTAAGGCAAAATTTACTGACAATGTTCAGGGCCATCAGGGTCAGGCAATTGACTGGTAATAAATATTCTGTGGGTGGTTACCCTCTGCAAAGAAATACCAGCGTTCTGCAATCAGCCCCAGGTACATGGAGATCATGGCCGGAACCAGAACCGTCAAAGAGGGTTTAAACAGAGCCACAATCAGCAAGACCAATGGAACGGCAAAGACCAGAACCAGAAAGATGGTTTTAATAGAACGTAAGAAAAACAGGGTCTTACCATGGAAAAAATCCCGGGTATTCATAGCCCCCCCCATAAAGCCCATGGATTTCTGTTTAATCTGGTTATGCCGTACACCAATAGCCGTCTGTACTGTAGATTTTGGCCGTAAACGCTTATTGCGGATCAGAGAAGCGCCTCTGGATATAAAGGCGAACACCAGCATAACTATCGACCAGCCCACAAAGAAAGACACCAGCTCAGGTTGCCAGTAAGCAGACACCACACTGGCCATAGTGAAACCAGAGACTGAACCCAGTAATAAATAGTTAATCACCGTCAGGGGACTGTGCCACTCCTGCAGAAACTTTAAACAGGCATAAATCATTCCGGTAGCAATATATAAAGAGAAGGTTGCCAGGGTAGCAAAAGCCCCAATGATCAGGCTTAAACGCACTTCCACCTGGCCAAAGGTCATAATGACCGGGTTCCAGGACATAAAGTGCACAATACCAAATAAAAACACCAGCCCCATCACGATGGGCAGGATAATCACTTCTCTGGATAACCAGGACGTGCGCCACATTGCCGCCGCCCGCCAGGCCCGTTCCGGTCTGCCCAGATGAAAGACCGAGGCAATCAGTCCCAGAATTAACAGAACTAAAGCCACGCCACTGGCAATACCGTAAAAGCGGTCACTGCTGTTGGTCTGTACAACATTGAGTACGGAATACACCTGCTCCGTATAAACCGCAAGGAACAGCCCCTGCCCCATGCCTATTAATGTTGTTAAAAAAATTACCGAAAATGCCGGTTGCATACCAGACTCCTAAAACTTTGTTTATATAACTCAAAACCGAAAATTACCAACTGGTGACATCATCCAGTGAAGGTTCTGAGACATCC
>JALTKC010000228.1 GCA_027076245.1 Gammaproteobacteria bacterium | reverse complement strand
ATTGGGTCTATTTTTAAAATACTCAGACACATTATCCCGGTGTCTGATATAACAGTTTTTAAGGTGCTCATCTGATATGGCTGTTTGCCTGTTCAAGGGGCTGAATGTTTCAGCATAACACCGTTTAACTGCTGGCGGGAAGCCGCCCTGGGGCATTAACAGGCCGGTAATCATGTTTTCAAATAGTGATTTTATTGAAGGCAGCCAGCTATCCATCTGTCGCTCAAGGTATATAAAGCGGGAGCCGGGAAAGCGTCTGTCCAGCTCCCTGTAGTCACAATATGCGGGGGTGTCACCAATAACATCGGCAGCAAGTAAGCTGCCTTCGGTAACAGCACAATGGGCAACTTTAAAGCCCAGCTCGAGTAAGGATACGCAGACAGATGTCGTGCCTGTTCTGGGGAGGCCTATAATAAAAATCTTTGGCATATGCTTGAGCAAGTTTTTCAGTCAATAATGTCGTAGAGTATAACAATTTTATATAAAATTGTTTTCCCGCAAGTTGATCAGGGCTTCCTAAGGGTTGCACCGCTATTTTGTTTGGTAGTATTGTAAAGTAACATTACCAGAATGCCTGCCCGTAAATACTGCTGGTCGCTATACGTTTATATGGGGATTCACAGGTTTTCTAAAATATAGAGGTCATCGTTAATGGAGAAGAAAAAAGTTTACCCGGTTTCCTGCTACGGAAAGCATTTATGCCTGGTGCCTGACTTTAATATGTGGTTGATATTTCTGTTTCTGGTACGTCCTTATGTTGTGCTGGTGATGTCTTTTGCGAATCGTAATGACAGAATGGAGTTGATTAATCTTTTATATACGGACAAGGTCATGATGTCACTGGGCGCCATAGCCGGTATTCCTGCAGCATTTGTTGTATACGCCTGGATGAAGCGGGAGCCGAATGCTTCTGATTTTGTAAAAAACATCTGGCATAGGGGGAGAATATTGCTGGCAATATCAGCGGTGTTTAATGCCGGTTTGGCTTTTGCACCCATGGTGATCAGAGGTGTACATCACTTTGGTTTTCATGGTTGGTGGCAGTTGATTGGCAGCCTGGTGGTTTTGGGAATGGTATTGAAATCAGAATATATTAAAGACTGCTTTTTAGACTTTCCCCAGAAAGATGAGGAAAGCCGCTAACTGATTTCTCCAAAAAAGGGGCTTAAATATTCTCCCCGTGACAATG
>JALTKC010000227.1 GCA_027076245.1 Gammaproteobacteria bacterium | reverse complement strand
ACTCAATAACGGCAAATCTGAAAACATGTATTAATTACCTTTAATTTCTAAACTTTTAATGGCTTTGCTCATACAATTCGTTTCAATAAGATCAAAATAAGAGCAAAGTTAAATCTTTTACCAGACCACAATCACCAGCAAGGCGATCAGTCCCAGAATCATGGCAAATGCATAATGATATAAATAACCGGTCTGCATATGTCTGATAACACCAGACACCCAGGCGACGGTTTTTGCTGAACCGTTGACAATAATACCGTCAATAATCAGCAGATCACCCACTTTGGATAATAAATGACCAATACCCCGCGTACCGCCTGCTATGACTTTCTCATTAAATGCATCAAAGCCGTACTTGTTATCCATAATATTGTAAATCAGTGAGAATGATTGCTTGATCTTGCCCGGTACTGATGGGTTTTTCATATACAGCAGCCAGGCCACTGCAACACCAGAGGCCATTAAAATGAATGGGGTAGCCGTAATACCATGCAGTACCATGGCCATGGGCCCATGAAATTCTTCTTTCAGATGCCCCAGTACATTATGCGTTTCTTCAACAAAGACGACACCGTTAAAATAATCACCATACAGTACACTGCTGATGGTCAGGCCGCCAATAATGACCGAGGGTATCGCCAGCAGTATCAGTGGTACTGTGACCACCCAGGGAGATTCTTTTAAATGTGCTTTGGTATGATGATCCATACGTTCTTCACCATGAAAGACAATAAAGAACAGTCTTAAACTGTATAAAGCGGTAACAAACACACCGGCCAGAACCGCATAATAGGCAAAGGTTGCACCGGGCAGATGAGACAGGTGAACCGCTTCAATAATACTGTCTTTAGAGAAGAAACCGGACAGTCCGGGGAAGCCGATTAAGGCCAGCGTACCTATCAGTGAGGTCCAGTAAGTAATGGGCATGTATTTTTTCAGACCACCCATTTTACGAATATCCTGAACATGGTGCATACCGATAATGACCGAACCGGCGGCCAGGAATAACAAGGCCTTAAAGAACGCATGAGTCATCAGATGGAATACCGCCGCAGAATAAGCGGAAGCGCCCAGAGCCACGGTCATATAACCAAGCTGGGACAGCGTTGAATAGGCCACCACCCGCTTGATATCGTTTTGAATAATGCCCAGAAAACCCATAAACAAAGCGGTAATGGCACCAATAACCAGAATAAAGGACAGA
>JALTKC010000226.1 GCA_027076245.1 Gammaproteobacteria bacterium | reverse complement strand
CAGGAACTGGCAGTGGTTATCAACTCGATACTCAGCGGTTATTCCGTCACCCGATTCAGAGAGGATAATCGTTTAATAGAAGTCCTGGCCAGAGCCGAGGAACAGGAGCGTCTGAAACTGGGTAATTTACCAGATATCAGTATCCCGACCCGTAATGGCACCTTTGTGCCCTTAAGTCAGATTGTGTCACTGTCTTACGAACTGGAAGAAGGGCTGATATGGCGGCGGGATTTATTACCCACTATTTCTGTCCGGGCGGATGTAAAAGGTAACAGGCAGGCCACCGATGTCAGCCTGGAAATTGATCCGCAACTGGATAAACTGCGTCAACAATTACCCTGGGGCTATAGTATTGAGCTGGGTGGTGTTGTGGAAGAAAGTGCCAAGGCAGAAACCGCCATTAAAAAGGTCATGCCTCTTGTGGTGCTCAGTATTTTTACCTTGCTGATGATCCAGTTGCAGAGTTTTCAACGTACTTTCCTGGTCCTACTGACCGCCCCTTTGGGAATAATCGGTGTAGTTGCTGCCTTGTTGATTTTTCAGGCACCCTATGGTTTTGTCGCCAACCTTGGTGTAATTGCCCTGTCGGGCATGATTATGCGTAATTCAGTGATACTGGTGGATCAGATAGAGCGGGACAGAAAAGAGGGCGTAAGTCTGATGGAAGCCATTATAGAGGCCACCGTGCGCCGGTTAAGACCCATATTTCTAACCGCTGCAGCATCGGTACTGGCCATGATCCCACTGTCGTTCAGTACTTTCTGGGGCCCTATGGCCATTGCCATTATGGGTGGTCTGATTGTGGCTACCTTACTGACCTTGCTGTTTTTACCCGCCTTATATGCCGCCTGGTTTGAACATCGCTAAAGGGCATGAACTTGCGTTTTTCAGGCACTTTTTAAGGTATTCATAATATCTCAAATCTTGAATTTTAGTTTATCAAGACGTATGATTTTAAGTAAAAAATACGTCAAGGTATCTGCTATGCAAACCAAGCTGACACTCAGATTAGAAGAAACACTAATCAATCAGGCAAAAACTTATGCGAAACAACAGGGTAAATCGCTTTCTCAGGTTGTATCAGATTATTTTCAATTGTTAAAAAATGATACAAATGAGACTGATTTACCGCCTTTAACCAAATCCTTAGTGGGGGTTTTAGAATCAAAAGATGTGGACATGGATGACTACAGAAAGCATTTAGAG
>JALTKC010000225.1 GCA_027076245.1 Gammaproteobacteria bacterium | reverse complement strand
GAGATCCTGAAAACTGGAAAAGCAGAATATAACAGGTATCTGCTCTTCTTCAATACATCCGGTGTTTAAACAACCAGCCTGCAAAAGTCAGTGATACCAGTCCAATTAAAGTCATGGGCCAGAACTGACTAGCTAAATCAGCATAGCTGTTTCCTTCCAGATAGATACCGCGCACAATAATTAAAAAATAACGCATGGGGTTGATATAGGTTAAATACTGTACCAGTTCGGGCATATTGGCAATGGGAGTGGCAAAGCCTGAGAGGATAACGGCAGGGACCAGAAACAGGAAGGCACCCATTAAGCCCTGTTGCTGGGTGACGGAGAGCGATGAAATCATCAGTCCAATTCCTACCGTTGACATTAAAAACAGGGTCAGACCCAGATACAGGGTACCAATACTTCCCAGCAGGGGAATATTAAACCATAACACGGTTAAGATAATAATGACTGTACCCTGAACCAGGCCAATAACAATTCCGGGAATGGATTTGCCCACCAGGATCTGAAAAGGGGACAGGGGCGTGACCAGGATCTGATCAAAAGTGCCGGCTTCTCTTTCCCTGGCAACTGACAGAGCTGTAACAATTAGCGGTACCACCAAGGTCAGCAGGGCTACAATACCGGGAATAATAAACCAGCGGGATAACAAGTTAGGATTAAACCATGAGCGTATTTCCAGTACTGCAGGCGGTGGATGTTGCCCCTGATCATTAAGGTACTGCTGATTAAAATCAATTAACAGAGTACGAATATAATTTAAGGATAATAAGGCAGTATTGGAGTTTCGACCATCGACAATAACCTGAACTTTGGAGCTATGATCAACGGCCTGCTCAGTAGAAAAATCTGACTTTATATAAACGACCATTAAGACTTTTTTAGTCGTTATAAGCGGGGCAATTTCATCATCTTTCTGTATATTTTTTATCAGCTGAAAATGCGGGCTGCCGGTAATATGGCTGACCAGTTCTCTGGACAGATAAGAGTTGTCCTGATTATAAATGGCCACCGGAATATTATTCAGGTCAAAAGTGGCCGCATAGCCGAAAACCAGTAACTGGGCAATAGGCGGACCAATAAGCACCAGTCGGCTTTGACGGTCACGGAGTATGGCCTGAAATTCTTTTAGAGCAAGCGCTAAAATCTGGTAAAGCATTATGATTTACTCCAGGCTTTTATGAGATTTTTTGATGATCAGTATAAAAA
>JALTKC010000224.1 GCA_027076245.1 Gammaproteobacteria bacterium | reverse complement strand
GTCTATTTTCTTTACTTTTTACGGCTTAAGATTATTGTTAAAAGACACCAATGCCCTGAAAGTGACTCCAATTGGTAATCCTGACATGCCTATGAAAATGCCAATGGGACCTGAGTGGTTCCGTTCTATTGACTGGGCACCATTAATTCCTAATATTGTCTGGCAGATCCCCGGTATTGAAACCTTTGCCACATCCATGATGAAAAAGACCATTGCCAATAATGGTGTCGCACCTTTAGCTGAACTGAGAGAGTTATGTATGGAAGCGGAAGTTAAATTCCTGGCCTGCCAGATGACGGTTGATCTGTTTGGTTTTGAGCATTCCGACTTTATTGACGGCATTGATTTTGTAGGTGCAGCGACCTACTTTGAAGAATCTAATGATTCTGAAACTACACAGTCTCTATACATGTAATGGCATTGCCCCGGCATCTCATCCTGACAGGTGAGGTGCCGGATTTACACACAGAATTATATATACAGTGTAATATCCGCTTCCCCGGCAAACTCAAAATAGGCCGCTGTTCCGGCATAGCCTACTTCATCAATAAATGAATTAATATCCACTTCAAACAGATCCACTGTCATCTGACAGGCGGTAAATTTTACGCCTGAGTCCAGGCATACCTGGCGCAGTTCCTGCAAAGGCGCTACCCCTTTATCAGCCAGTTTACGCTCCATCATATTAGTAATAAAATTCTGTACACCAGGCATAGCCTGCAGGATCACCGGTGCAGGAAAAGGAATGGGCATACCAGGATTACCCAGAGAAGAAACCTGCAGATTGAGATTTTTTTCCAGTAACTTCAGCCCGTAAAAGGTAAAAAAGATTTCTACCTCATATCCCAGAGCCGCTGCTGTGCTGGCCAGAATAAACGGCGGGTATCCCCAGTCCAGAGTACCCTTGCTGGCAATAATGGCCATTCTTTTACTCATTTATGTTTCCCCCTTATCCTGACCTTCTCCCAAAGGGAAAAGGGACTTACATTATACTAATGTTGCTTTTTATACGCAGACCACATTAAATAAACCCCAAATAATAACATGGGCAGTGACAGTATCATTCCCATGGTCAGCCAGTCACCGGCAATAAAACCACCTTTTCCCATTTGAGCGTCAGGCTGGCGAACAAATTCAACCAGTGTCCGAAAGAGTCCATAGCCAATCAGGAACAGGCCGGAAACGGCCTTCCCCGGACGCGGACGGCTTGAATAAAACCACAGA